>DASYUH010000059.1 GCA_036001465.1 Candidatus Polarisedimenticolia bacterium | reverse complement strand
GGTGGTGCTGACGCCGTCCACCAGCGTGATGACGTCGGTATCTCGGGCGCCGTGGATGTTGGGGTTGCCGTCGCCGTCGGTGTCGGTGACCCCCGGCGCCAGGGACAGGATGTCCTGGTAGTTGCGCCCCAGGATCGGCAGCGCATCGATGAACTCCGAGGAAAACGACGTCTGGGTCGTGGTCTCGTCGAGGTTCACAATTTGAGGCTTGGCCCGCACCTGCACGCGCTCGCTCATCTTGGACTGGGGCTGCAGCACGATCCGGATGGTCGTGAGCCTCCCGGCGGACACCTCGAGGTCGGTGAACTCGACCGTCGCGAAACCGGGGAAGGTGGCCCGCACCGAGTAGTCCGTTCCCGCGGGGAGCGAGGCGACCTGGAATCCGCCCGCGCCGTCGCTGACGGCGCCGCGGGCCGGAATTCCCAGCTTGGGGCTCGACACGGTGAGCGTGACGCCGGGAAGGGGAGTGCCGGTCTCGTCCATGACGACGCCGCGAATCAGGCCGGTCGCCTGGGCGCGGACGGCCCCCGGCCAGAGGACGAAGCAGAGGGCGAGCACCCCTCCCAGGCGGATCAACGGTTTAGGCATGTGGACGTCGTGTCCCCCAGGCGGCGTAGTGCTTGCTTATATACCATCACAGCCCCACGCCCGCCACGATGAAGTTCCTGCCATGGCTGTCCGAGGCCCGGTGTATCGCGCAGTTCGGATCCCGGTCACCGTCGTCCGCGGGCGGTCGCTCCGGGGCCGGCGCGCGAACCGGCCGGTTTCCCGGACCTGGCGGAGCGGTTTCGACGCAAGCCGTGACCGGCAAGGGCTCCGGCGGAGACGTCCGCCCGGATCGCGCCCCCTTCCAACGGGTGGCATGCGCCCTGCAGCACGCCGCTCCCGTCGGAATCGCGCGTGGAGCGAATTCATGAGCTTGGGGGAGTTTGGGAGTGGACCACATCAACCGATCGGCTCTCCAACCGAGAGGTCCATCCCTTTCCACGACGCGGGTGGGGGATCCGACGATCCCCCCTCCCCCAAGATTTTCTCTCACGAAGGGAGGTCCCATGACACGAAGGAGTCCGCAGTTCCTGGCCACGGTCCTGGCGCTCGCCATGGCGGCCCTGTCGGTCGCTCCGGCAGCGGCCAGCGGCGCATCGTCCGCGGCGCCGGCCGCGATGGTGAACATCAATTCGGCCGGCGTCGACGAGCTGGTGACGCTGCCGGGGATCGGCAAGGCGTACGCCGAGAGGATCGTCGAGTACCGGCAGAAGAACGGCCCGTTCAAGAAGGTCGAGGACATCCTGAATGTCCGCGGGATCGGAGAGAAGACCTTCGATCGCATCAAGGACCGCCTGACGCTCGGCAAGAGCTGACGGTCCGCGCCGGGGGCGAGGTCGGCTTCTCTCTTCCCGAGGCCGCCCTCGCCCTCGTTCTGCTCGGGCTCCTGGCCGCGGCCGCCGCCCCGGCCCTTTTCGCGGCCCTGTCGCGGGAGCGCGTGGTGAGCGCGGCCCGCGAGCTGGAGCAGGAGATGTCCCGCCTGCGCTCCGAGGCGATCGCCTCCAGGCGCAACGTCGCGATGCGCCTCAGCTGGTCGCCGGGCCGCTACGCCTACGCCTTCTATGCCGACGGCGACGGCGACGGGGTGCGATCGGACGACATCGACGCCGGGCGCGATCCCCTCATCGGAGCGTCCCGCGATCTGGCCTCGCGCTATGAGGGGATCGACTTCGGCCTGCTCGATGTTCCGATCCCCGAGGTGCCTCCGGGAGGCACGAGCCTGCTGCCCGGGGCCGACCCGGTGCGCTTCGGCCGCTCCGACATCATCACCTTCACGCCGCACGGGACCTCGAGCAGCGGCACGCTGTACGTGAGCGACGGCAACGCGACCGTGGCCGCGGTGGTGGTCTACGGCGGCACGGGACGGCTGCGCCTCTGGCGTTTCGATCGGGACCGCTGGGTGTGGGTGCGCTAGCGCTCCAAGGACCCCGGCGGGGTGCACGGGCAGGTCCCTCTCTCAGCGCGCCCCGGAGAGGGACGGGAGAAAGGTCGTGAGGTCGGTGAAGCGGTGCAGCAGGCGATCCGGGCGCGCCTCCAGGAGATCCTCGCGGGTCGCCGAACCGGTGGGGACGGCATACACCGCGACGCCGGCGCGTCGGCCTGCCTCCACGTCCAGCGGCATGTCCCCGACGTAGACGACCTCCTCCGGGGACAGGCCGATCCTCATGATGATGATCTCCAGCATCTCCGGATCGGGCTTCGGTTGCTGCACGTCGTTCGGTCCAAGCACCTCGGCGAACAGGTGGTCGAACTCGAGCGCCCGCAGGATGTCGCGCGCGAAGTACGACGGCTTGTTGCTGGCGATGGCCATCTGGTATCCCCGCCGATCCAGGGTGTCCAGCGTCTCCTTCACTTGAGGGAGGATGGTGGTCTTGCGCTCGCAGATCTGGGCGTACGATTCGCGAAAGAGGTTCACGCCGTCGTCCACGCGATCGGCGCCTACGGCCCGGGCGATGAGCCGTTCCAGGCCGTGGCCGACCATCGGGCGGATCTCCTCGGCGGGGAAGGGAGGCAGGGAGAACGAGGAGCGGACGTGGTTGAGGCTCTCCGCGATCGCCTCGTACGAATCGATCAGCGTCCCGTCAAAATCGAAAATGATGCCGCGAATCAACTGAAGGCTTCCCCTGTTGGGGCCCATCCTAGCACCCCGTCCCGCGCCGGATCAAGCCGCGCCCGGCCGCCCCAACCCGCGACGTGGCAAGCACTTCGGGAGGGGCCGCCGTTGCTGGCCGATCGCCGCGCGTGCTAAGATGCCCGTCGAAAAGGGGATTGCGCCCTGGACATCAGCCTGGTCCTCCTGCGGACCGCCCTCGCCCTCTACGCCCTGGGGTTCATCAACTCCTTCATCCCGCTCCTGGCGCGCCTGAAGACGGGGCGCATCACGCCCTTCCTGTCGCTGACGGGCTGGGTGGCCCACACCGCCGCGCTCTGGACTCTGGGCGTCGGCCTGGAGCGCTGCCCCCTGGGGACCGTGCCCGAGATCCTGTCCGTTCTCTCCTGGAGCGTCATCCTGATCTACCTGGCCGTCTACTGGCGCTATCGCCTGGACGTCCTGCACGTGGTGATCCTCCCGCTGGTCCTCGTCGTGCAGTTCGTCTCGGGGCTCTTGCCGGAGGACGTGATCCCCGTGGCGGCCCCCTTGCGCCCCTCTTTGCTCCGTTTCCACCTGACGGTGATCATCTTCGCCGTGGCCGCCCTGTTCATCACGTTCGCCGCCAGCCTGGCCTATGTGCTTCTGGATCGAGCGCTCAAGGCCAAGCGGCCCCAGCGCCTGATCCCGAAGCTGCCGTCCCTCATACAATGCGACACGGTGGGCCGGGTGTCCCTGTTGTGGGCCTTTCCGCTCTTGACGCTCGGGATCATCACCGGCGCCACCGTCAGCGCCAGCATCAACCGCACCTTCTGGACCTGGCAGGCGAAGGAGACCCTGGCCGTGATGGCCTGGGTCATCCTCGCGGTCGTCCTGATCCTGCGGCTCGGGTGGGGCTGGCGGGGGCGGAACGCCGCCCTTCTGACCATCGTGGCATTTTTCGCGGTTCTCCTGCGCATGATGGGAGTCTACTGAGCCATGCCGATCGTCTTTGGCATGAACCACCGGAGCGCGCCTCTCGCCGTGCGCGAGCGCGTGGCGTTTCCCGAGGCCGGGATAAGGGATGCGGTCGCCCGGCTCCGGGGCGTGACCGGGGTGGAGGAGGCCCTGCTCCTCTCCACCTGCAACCGGACCGAGCTCATCGTGACCACCCAGGCGGCGGACGCGGGCGCGATCCTGGCGGGCTTTCTCCGGACCGAGCGCCCGGTCACCGCGGAGGAGCTGGAGCGCCATTGCTACGTGCACCGGGGCGACGAAGCGGTCCGGCACGTCTTCCGCACGACCTCGTCCCTGGATTCGATGGTGATTGGCGAGGCCCAGATCCTGGGGCAGGTGAAGGACGCGTACGCCACGGCCGGCCAGGCAGGATGCCTGGGCCCGGTCCTCGACGCGCTGTTCCGCCGGGCCTTCAGCGCCGCCAAGAGGGTCCGGACTGAGACCGGCATCGCCAGGAACCCGGTCTCGATCGCATGCGCGGCCGTCTCGCTGGCGCGCGACATCTTCGGGGACCTGCACGACAACACGGTCCTCATCGTCGGGGCCGGCAAGATGGCGCGGCTGGCGGCGCTTCACTTGAAGCACGACGGCGTGCGCTCGGTGGTGGTGGTGAACCGCTCCTTCCAGAACGCCGACGATCTGGCTCGGGAGCTCGGCGGCCAGGCCGTCCCCTTCGACCGCCTGTTCGAGGAGATGGAGCGTGCCGACATCGTCATCGCCTCGACCGCGGCGCCGCACCGGGTGGTCGGCCGGGAGGACGCCCTTCGCGTGATCCGGGCCCGCCGCGGCCGGCCGATCTTCTTCATCGACATCGCCGTGCCGCGCGACGTCGACCCCGCGGTCAACGAGATCGACAACGTCTATCTCTACGACCTCGACGACCTGCAGGGCGTGGTGAAAGCCAACCTGGACGACCGTCTCCACGAGCTGCAGTCGGCCGAGGCGATCATCGAGCACGAGGTGAATGCGTTTCTCGCATGGCGTAAATCGCTCGAGGTCACCCCGACGATCGTCGAGCTGAGGCAGCGCCTGCACGAGATGGCTCTGGGCGAGCTGGAGCGCTTCCACTCACGCCTGGGGGATCTTTCGCCCGGGCAGGCGGAGGCGGTGCGGCACCTGGCGGTCTCCCTGGTCAACAAGCTCCTGCACCAGCCGACCGTGGCGCTGAAGCGCGCCGCCGCGCTCAACGGCGGGGGCCTGCGGATCGAGCTGATCCGCGAGATCTTCGGGATGGATGCCAGGCCCGCGGCGCAGGACGAGGCCGTCGCCGGACGGGTGGAGCCTGCCGGCCCGGACGAGGCACCCGTCCGCCATCAGGAACAACAGCCGATTCGCCGCCAGGACGAGCGGTGAGCCCGGCGTGAGGTCTTTCGTCATCGGCAGCCGGGGCAGTCGCCTGGCGCTCTGGCAGGCGGAATGGGTGCGCGCCCGGATCGTGGCGGCCGGCCGCGCCGCCCGCATCGCCATCATCCACACCGCGGGGGACCGTACCCTGGACCAACCGCTCGCCGCCATGGGCGGGAAGGGGGTGTTCGTCAAGGAAATCGAAGAGGCGCTCCTGTCCGGCACGGTCGACCTCGCGGCGCACAGCCTGAAGGACCTGCCGACGGCGCATCCGGACGGGCTCCGGATCGCCTGCCTGCCGCCGCGCGAGGACCCGCGCGATGTCCTGCTCGCCGCGGGCGCGCCGGGCTTCGCCGGCCTGCCGCGGGGGGCCGTCGTCGGCACCGGCAGCCCGAGGCGCGCCTGCCAGGTCCGGGCCCTCCGCTCCGATCTGGAGATCCGCGACCTGCGCGGCAATGTCGATACCCGCCTCGCGAAGCTGAAGCGCGGCGACTACGACGCCATCCTCCTCGCCCGGGCGGGGCTGATCCGCCTCGGGATCGACCTGGAGGGAACGGTGCTGGGATTCGACGAGATGCTCCCCGCCCCGGGGCAGGGCGCGATGGCGATCGAGATCCGCGCGGGGGACGGGGAGCTCGAGGAGCTCCTGCGCCCGCATCACCACGCGCCGACGGCCGCCGCGATCACGGCGGAGCGCGCCTTCCTGCGCGGCCTCGGCGGAGGCTGCCAGGCGCCGATTGCCGCGGTCGGTGAGGTCGACGGCTCCCGCCTCAGCCTGCGCGGCCTGGTCGCGGGACCCGACGGGCGGCCGCTCCTGAAGGCCCGCCGCGAGGGGGGAGTGGTCGAGGCGGAATCCCTCGGTCTGGCCTTGGCGAAGGATCTCCTGTCGCGCGGAGCGGGGGGCTGTCTCGAAGGGCCGCCCGCGCCGCTGCCCGAGGCGCCGTGAGTCGCGGCAGGCGGCCGGCCGGCACGGTCTACCTCGTCGGCGCGGGCCCGGGCGATCCCGGCCTGATCACCTCGCGCGGGCGTGATCTGCTGTCCCGAGCCGACGTGGTCATCCGCGACGCGCTGGCCTCACGGGACCTGCTGGACCTGGCGCCGCCTCCTGCCGAGATCATCCTCGCCGGCAAGCGCGGCGGCCGCGCCGGCGCCGACCAGGGGGCGGTCAATCGCCTCATGATCGACCGGGCGCGGCGCGGGCTGACGGTCGTGCGCCTGAAGGGGGGCGATCCGACCTTGTTCGGCCGGGTGGGCGAGGAGGCCTCGGCCCTGAGGCGGGCGCGGATCCCGTTCGAGATCGTTCCGGGTGTGACCGCCGCCCTCGGAGCCGCCGCCTTCACCGGCATCCCGCTCACCGATCGTCGGCACGCTTCGACGGTGACGTTCGCCACGGGCCACCTCGACCCCGGGAAGGAGGACGGAGGAACCGACTGGGAGGCGCTGGCCCGCTCCGGCACCCTGGTGCTCTACATGGGGGTCAGGCGGCTTGCCGGGATCGTGGGACGCCTCAGGAACGCCGGGATGGCGGGGACGACCCCCGTGGCCCTGGTGCGGTGGGCCACCCTCCCGGAGCAGAGGGTCCTGGTGGGCACCTTGCAGGACATCGCCGGTCGGGCCCGCGCCGCCCGCATCGATCCCCCCGCGCTCCTCATCGCCGGAAACGTCGTGCGCCTGCGGCGCGTCCTCGACTGGCAGGCCCGGCTGCCCCTGCGTGGCCGGACGATCGTGATCACCCGGCCCCGCCACCAGGCCGCCCCGTTCGCCGACGCCCTGCGCGCGCAGGGGGCGAGGGTCCTCCTGGCTCCGGTCATCGATCTGCTGCCGCCGCGATCCTATGCTCCCCTCGACCGGGCGATCGCCCGGCTCGGCGCCTACGACGCGCTCATCTTCACCAGCGCCAACGGGGTGGCGCGCTTCTTCTCCCGCCTCGACGCCAGGGGCGCCGACGTCCGCGACCTGAAAGGGGTCGAGATCATCGCCATCGGCCCGGCGACGGCGGCGGCCGTGGAGGCGCACGGATTGCGGGTGGGGATGGTTCCGGACGAGTTCCGGGCCGAGGGGATCCTCGAGGCGCTGTCGCGGCGCGACCTGCGCGGCGCGCGCGTCCTGATCCCGCGGGCGACCGTGGCGCGCGACGTCCTGATCCGGGCGCTGCGGGGGCGGGGGGCCGACGTGGAGGTCGTGCCGGTCTACCGCACCGTCCCGTCGCGCGAAGGGGCCGCGCAGGTCCGGGAGGCGCTCCGTTCGGGCCGCCTGGATCTGGTCGCCTTCACCTCGTCCTCGACGGTGACCTCGTTCGCGGCGCTTTTCCGGGGCCGGCGCGACGCGCGGCTCCTGAGGAGGGTCGCGGTCGCCGCCATCGGCCCGATCACCGCCGCCACGGCCCGGCGCGTGGGATTCCGGGTCGTCGTGGTGCCGCGAGCCTACACGGTGGACGGACTGGCGGAGGCGATCGTGCGGCGGTTCAGAAGTTCCCCTTCTGGAACTCCTCGAGGGACGTGATCCCCTGGCCGACGTAGGCCAGGCAGTCGGCCCGAAGGGGGCTCATGCCGGCGCGGCGCCCTTCGCGCTCGATCTCGCCCGGCGATCCCCCCGATGAAACGAGCAGCGCGATCTCGGGCGTCCCCTCCAGGACCTCCCACAGGGCGACGCGCCCGGTGTAACCCGGGCTCAGGGGCCCGCACCGGTCGCAGCCGGTCGCCTGATGGACCTTCAGGTCGAGGGCCTCATCCGAGGTCAATCCCATCATCTTGAGGACCCGGTCAGAGACCTGGGCCGGCTTCCGGCAGGCTTCGCAGAGCCGCCGCACCAGCCGCTGGTTGACGATCAGCTTCAGGGCCGAGGCCAGTGCGGCCGCATCGACACGGTGCCACAGGATCGCCGCAGGCGCCTGCGAAGCGCGGCGAGCCTGGATCGAGGCGACCACCAGGCAGGACGCGGCGCTTTCCACCGCGAGGTCCGCCATCTCGGCGCTCTGAATCTCGGGCAGGAAGACAATCTCGCTGCCGGGGATCGAGGCGAGGATTTTCCGGCAGGCCGCGGCATCGGGCGGGACCGAAACCTCCTCCTGGCGGATTCCTTCGAGCCCCACGATCTGGGGAGCGTCGATCGACAGGACCCGCCTTCGACCCTCGGCGAGCTGGGCCATGAGCGAGTAGCGCGTGGTCTGCAGTCCATTGTGCGGCGGGGAGCTCAGGACCACCAGGCCGTGCGGGAGCGACATCGCCTGCCGCAGCCGCTCCAGATCGTGGGCGCTCAACCCGAGATTCGGAAGCGGTCTGATGAAATCGGCGCGTTCGATGATCTTGACCAGGTAGCTTTCGGCGCTGGCGGATGGGACGCGGCGCACGACCACGTCGATCCGGCGGTCCCCCGACTTGACCGCCAGCCGCCCGGCGGCCTGCCCATGGCTGCCCGGCAGGGACGCGACGGTGTTCAGCGCCCGCGACAGACCGGCCGCCGAAGCGCGGGTCGGGAGCTTGGCCCGGTACAGGTTGCCGTCGATGCGGAAGAACAGCGAAAGTGCCGTGTTCCGGATCTCGAGCTGGACGAGAGAGGTCCGTTTCGAGATCGCCTCCGACAGGATCGTCTGCAGAATGGCCGATCCCTCCTCGGGGACGAAGGGGGCCGCGGCGACCGGCGCGGCGGGAGGAGGGCGGGGCGCCTCGACGGGGGGCGCCGCGACGTGCTCGGGGACCCGGGCGGCCGGGGCCGGCGGAGCGGCCTGCGCCGCGGAGGGCGGCTCCGCGAAGGCCTCCTCGAGCTCCCGATCGTCGATCGGGGCTGCGGCGGCCGAGGCCCCGGATCTCTTCCGCCGCGCCGGGGTCTGGGCGGCCGGGGCCTTCCTCGGACCCGCCGGGCCGGCGGCAGGTCCGGCCCCGCTTTCCGCCGCCGCGCGGGCTGCCGGGTGCGCCACGGCGGCCGTCGCCGGCTCAGGCGCGGGATCGGCCCCCTCGCCGGCCCGCAGGGCGGCGATTTCTTTCGGGAAGAGGTCCTGCAGCCGCAGCAGGATGTCGCTCTCGGAAGCATTCATCGGAATGACGCGGCAGTTCGTCAGGCTCTGCACCTGGTCGATCGTTTCGACGTCGGTCGGGCCGGCCATGGCAAGCGTCAGGACCTCCATGCCGCCGATCTCCTCCTTGGTGATCGGGAGGATCTTCTTGCGGTAGCACAGCGCCACCGTGACGGTGGTCACAAGCGAAGCATCGACCAGGCCCTTCGAGAGATCGAGGGTGTGCACCCCGGCGGGCGTCTGCTTCTTGACCACCAGTTCCAGGTTCTGGCGGGACACGAAACCGAGCTCCACCAGCGCGTCCTCGAGCGTGGTCTTGCGGTTCTGCTGCCAGCGCAACGCCGAGACCAGCTGATCGGTGGACAACAGGTTGGAACGGATGAGGGCTTCGCCGGCCGACCCCGTCGCCCCTTTCAGGATGTCGCGCTCTTCCTTCAGCTCGTCGGGAGCCCCGTTCCAGAAGCTCTCGAGATACTCGGCGTCCGACTGGCAGAAGCAGCGAAAGCAGAACGGGCAGAGCTTGGAGGCGCTGTGGGCGCTGCAGCTGCACCAGATCGCCGATACGGCGTCGAACTCGCCGAGACAGGACCAGCACTGGGTCGGATACTCTCGCGACACACGCGCTCCTGGCGGATGTCCGTCCCGCCGGGACGATGGGCGGGCCAAGGCGGACCCCGGCCTGTCGAATATAGGACCCGGATGGCGTATTTGCAACAAACGCAAGGACTTGTCAACAAACGGTTTCTTGACTGCCCCACCTCCGTGTGCTAGGGTTACGCTTCCCTTGAAGGAGCCAGCGTGCCCCCCGCGGCCGGCCCGTTGAAGACCACTCCGCTCGTCCGCCTGTTCCGCGACATGGGAGCGCGGCTCGTCGACTTCGCGGGCTGGGAGCTGCCGGTCCAGTTCTCTTCGGTCATCGAGGAGCACCTGGCGGTCAGGAGCCGTGCCGGGCTGTTCGATGTGTCGCACATGGGCGAAATCGAGATTCGCGGCGGCGCGGCCATGGACCTGGTGCAGATGGTCACCTGCAACGACGCCGCCCGGCTCGGCCCGGGCCAGGCCCAGTACACGGTCCTGACCACCGAGAAGGGGACCTTCGTCGACGACATCCTCGTCTATCGCCGCGGCGATCGGGAGTTCCTGCTCGTCGTGAACGCCTCGAACACGGACAAGGACTTCGCCTGGATCGCGGCGCACGCGAAGGGCGATGTGGAGGTCGTGAACGCTTCGGCGCGCTGGGCGCAGCTGGCCCTGCAGGGACCGAAGGCGGAGACGATCCTGCAGGGACTCCTGACCGCGCCCCTGGCGGGGCTCCGCCCCTTCCGGTTCATCGAGACCGAGGTGCAGGGGACGCGTTCCATCGTGTCGCGGACCGGCTACACCGGGGAGGACGGCTTCGAGATCTACCTGCCTCCCCAGGCGGCGGCCGACCTCTATCAGGCGCTCCTGCGCGCCGGAGCGCCGCATGGCCTCCTGCCGTGCGGCCTGGGCGCGCGCGACACGCTCCGCCTCGAGGCGCGCATGCTCCTCTACGGCAACGACGTCGACGAGACGACCACCGTCCTCGAAGCGGGACTGGACGGGATCGTCCGGCTGGAGAAGGGGCCGTTCATCGGCCGGGAGTCCCTGAGGCGGGAGAAGGACGGAGGGCCCGGGCGCCTGCTCATGGGGTTCGAGATGATCGACCCGGGGGTCCCGCGCCACGGCTACCCCGTCCGGGTCGGCGGCGAGGCGTCGGGGCAAGTGACCTCCGGAACCGTCGGGCCCTCCGTGAAGAAGAGCATCGGTCTGGCGTATTTCCCCGTCCCGGCGGCGCGGACGGGGACGCGCTTCGCAGTGAACATACGAGGGCGCGACGCCCAGGCGATGATTGTGCCCACGCCGTTCTACAGACGACCGCACTGAGGAGGCTTCTGTTGAGCAAAGGTGACGGCATCTACCCCGACGATCTGAAGTACACGAAAGAGCACGAGTGGATTACCGTCCAGGGCGGCATCGGCACGGTCGGGATCACCCATTACGCCCAGTCGGAGCTGGGGGACATCGTCTACGTGGAGGTTCCCGCCGCCGGGGCGCCGGTCGTCGGTGGCGAGGAGTTCGGCACGGTGGAATCGGTCAAGGCCGTCTCGGAGATCTTCGCGCCGGTCTCGGGAGAGGTCCTCGAGGTCAACCCGCGGCTCGCGGCGCATCCCGAGACCGTCAACAAGGACCCGTACGGGGACGGCTGGCTCCTGAAGATACGACTGGCCGATCCGAAGGAGCTCGACGCCCTGATGTCCGCGGCCCAGTACCGCAAGTACATCGAGGAAGAAGCCAACTGAAATGGGGGACGGCCACCGCTACATCCCGGCATCGGACGCCGACCGGGAGGCGATGCTCCGCACGATCGGCGTCTCGAGCATCGACGATCTGTTCGCCTCGCTGCCGGCCGCTCTGCGCCTGCAGGCCCCGCTCGCGCTCGGTCCGGCCCTGGCGGAGCAGGACCTGTGGGCCCACCTCGAGGGGCGCGCGCGGGAGAACCGGCTTCCCACGCCCGGCTCGCAGTTCCTGGGAGGGGGGGCATACCGGCATCACGCCCCGGCGCTCGTCGATCACCTGATCGGGCGGACGGAGTTCTACTCGTCGTACACCCCTTACCAGCCGGAGATCAGCCAGGGGACGCTCCAGGCGATCTTCGAGTATCAGACGCTCATCTGCCAGCTCACCGAGCTCGACATCAGCAACGCCTCGATGTACGACGGTGCCTCGGCGCTGGCCGAGGCGATCCTGATGGCCGAGAGGACGGCACGCGCCGGCCGGGTCGTCATCAGCGACAGGCTCCATCCGGAGTACCTCCAGGTCTGCCGCACCCACCTGGCGAACCTGGACATCGCCATCGCGACCTTCACGGCGCGGGGGGACGGCACGGCCGACCCCGAGGCGGCCCGGCGGATCCTGCGCCAGACCAGGACGAGCGCCCTCGTCGTCCAGCATCCCAACTTCTTCGGCTGCCTGGAGGAGGTCGAGGCGCTCGCCGCCGCGGCCCGCGAAGCGCAGGCCCACCTGATCGTGGCCGTGACCGAGCCGGTCTCCCTGGGGCTCCTGAAGGGGCCGGGGAGTCAGGGGGCCGACGTCGTGGCGGGGGAGGGGCACTCGTTCGGCGTGCCGCTGTCGTTCGGAGGTCCCTTTCTGGGGATCCTTGCCGCGCGGCAGTCCTTCCTGCGAAACCTCCCCGGGCGCCTCGTGGGCGAGTCGCGCGACGTGGACGGCCGGCGCGGCTACGTCCTGACGCTGTCGACCCGCGAGCAGCACATCCGCCGGGAGAAGGCCACCTCCAACATCTGCACCAATGAAGGGCTGTGCGCCCTGATCGCCTCGATCTTCCTGGCCGCCGCCGGCAAGAGCGGGCTGCGCGAGCTCGCCGTGCACAATCACGCCAAGGCGGCGTACGCGCGGAAGGCGCTGGGCGCCGCGCGCGGCTGCTCCCTGCCCTACGGCGCGCCGATCTTCAACGAGTTCACGGTCCGCCTGCCGGTGACGGCCGAAGCCGCCGTGGCGCAGCTGGCCGATCGCAGCCTGATCCCCGGGATCCCGCTGTCGCGCTATTTCGAGGGCATGGATCGCGACCTTCTGGTGTGCGTAACCGAGATGAACGCGCGCGCCGAGATCGATCGGCTGGCCGAGGAGCTGGGGAGGCTCGGCTGATGGAGCCGCGAAGCCTCCGGGAGCCCGAGCGGCTCCTCTTCGAGCTGTCGCGGCCGGGGCGGCGCGGCTTCGCCCTGCCTCCTCTGGACGTGCCGGAGCCCGGGCGTTTCGACCTCGACCCGCGCTACACCCGGACATCGATCGAGGGGTTTCCGGAGCTGAGCGAGGTCGAGGTGGTGCGGCACTATACGCGTCTGTCGAGGCTGAACTATGCCATCGACCTGGGGCTCTATCCGCTCGGCTCCTGCACGATGAAGTACAACCCGAAGGTGCACGAGCGGATCGCGCGCCTGGCCGGGTTCGCCGACGCCCACCCCCAGCTCCCCGAGGCCGCCGCCCAGGGCTGCCTGCGCCTGATGCACGATCTCGAGCGTGCCCTGTGCGCCATCTGCGGCATGGATCGCTTCACCCTGCAGCCGGCGGCCGGCGCCCAGGGAGAGCTGGCGGGGATCATGATGGTCCGCGCCTACCACAGGGATCGCGGCAATCCGCGCCAGGTGGTCCTGATCCCCGACTCGGCGCATGGCACCAATCCCGCCAGCGCCCACATCGCCGGCTACCGGGTGGAGCAGATCCCCTCCAACCAGCGCGGCTGCGTCGACCTGGCGGTTCTCCGCCGCCGCATGGCGGACGATGTCGCCCTCCTCATGCTGACCAATCCGAATACGCTCGGCGTGTTCGAGGGAGAGATCCAGGAGATCGCCGGCGCGGTCCACGCCAAGGGGGGGCTGCTGTACATGGACGGCGCGAACCTGAACGCCTTCATCGGCGTCGCCCGGCCGGGCGACATGGGCGTGGACCTGCACCATCTCAACCTGCACAAGACCTTCTCGACGCCGCACGGCGGCGGAGGACCCGGAGCCGGCCCGGTCGGCGTCAAGAAGCACCTCGAGCCCTACCTGCCGGTCCCCACGGTCGAGCAGGAGGGCCCGAAGTTCGTCCTGAACCACGACCGTCCGAAGAGCATCGGCAAGGTGCGCTCGTTCTTCGGCAACTTCGGGATGTTCGTGCGCGCCTTTTCCTACATCCTGGCGCTCGGGCCCGACGGCCTCAGGAGAATGGCCGAGACCGCCGTCCTCAACGCCAACTACATCCGACGCAGGCTCCAGGACACGTATCACCTGCCGTACTCGGAACCGTCCCTGCACGAGGTGGTGCTCACCGACCACCACCTCGAGGAGACCGGGGTGCACACGCTCGACATCGCGAAGCGCCTGATGGACTATGGATTCCACCCGCCGACGATCTACTTCCCGCTGATCGTCAAGGGGGCGCTCATGATCGAGCCGACCGAGAGCGAGAGCCGCGAGGAGCTCGATGCCTTCATCGAGGCGATGCTCCGGATCGACGAGGAGGCCCGCCGCGATCCCGAGCTCGTGCGCACCGCGCCCCATACGACGCCGGTCCGGAGGCTCGACGAGGTCGGCGCCGCCCGCACCCCGGTCCTCCGCTGGCTGCCGCCTCGCTGAGCACGCGGCCCTGCCGAATATTCGGCACGCTTCGAAGCGTCAGTTGAGATCGACGCCCTCGGGAAGGCGCCTGATCACCATGTTCGGGAAGCAGCGCATCTGGCAGCCGAGCGCCTCGACCTCGTTGCCGCTCTTGCGGGAGACGTAGCGGAAGGCACAGTTGCGGCAATCGCCGTTCCAGCAGTACTTGCTGTAGGCCAGGTCGAGGTTCATGAACTGCAGGACGCGCAGGAGGGTGTTGTTCTCCGGCACGTCGTAGTTCTTGCCGTTGATCGTGACGGTGATCAGCTTCTCGTACGCCTCGAGGACGGTCGACTCCATGACCAATCGGGATCTCCGATCTGCGCAGTGGCCATGGAAAACTTAAGTGTGCGGAGACCCAAGGGCAAGCGGCGGAGCGGGCGGCCTCAGGACCGGCGGGAGGAGGCAGGTTCGATGAGACCGTATCGCCGGAGGTGCGGGTGGAGCCGCTCGAGCGGCAGGCCGATCACGTTCGTGTAACTCCCCTCAATCGAGGCGATGAACAAGGCGCCGATCCCCTGCAACGCGTAGGCGCCTGCCTTGTCCATTCCTTCGCCGGTCGCGGCGTACCAGGCGATCTCCTCCGCGGTCATGGGCACGAACGTCACGAGCGACTCGGCGCGTTCGCTCACGAGCGACTCCTCCGGGAGGGCGCGCAGGGCGACGGCGGTGATCACGTGGTGCGTGCGTCCGGAGAGCAGCCCGAGCATGCGGCGCGCGTCCGCGGGATCGCGGGGCTTCCCGAGAATCGTTCCGTCGATCGCCACGACGGTGTCGGCGGCGATGGCCAGGGCCGGCCCCGGGGGCGCCGGCAGGGCCCGGACCTTGGCGCGGGCCAGCCGCGCCGCCAGGTCGCCGGGCGCCTCTCCGGGGAGCGGCGACTCGTCGACGTCGGCCGGCTGGACGCTGAAGTCGAGGCCGGCCTGGCGCAGCAGGTGGGAACGGCGGGGGGACGCGGACACGAGAATCAGCGCGCGGCGCGACATCGCCTCAGACCCGGCGGAAGAACACGACGAGGGCCGCGATCGCGGCCGCGGCGCCGAGGATGGTCAGCCTCAGGACGATGCCACCGGTCAGCGTCAGAACGCGCAGATCCAGTTCCCACGGTGAGCCGGTCCCGATCGTGATCCCGGCGGACAGCGCGCGGCCCGCCGCCGACTCGGGGAAGGCCTTGCCGGCTATGTCGCCCAGGGCCGTGCCGAGCATGCCGGCCAGGATGACGATGACCACCAGGTGCCAGAACTGCAGCCCCGTACGGGCCACCTAGAAACCCACCCGCTTGTTCGTCTCGTCCACGCCGGGAATTTCGCCGTAGGTCTTCTCGTACTGCTCGATGTTCTGGGCGAGGGCCCGGCAGAGCTGCTTGGCGTGCAGCGGCGTCGTCAGGACCCGGCTCAGGATCTTCACCTCGGGCTTGCCTGGGACGATGCGGCCCAGGTCGAGGATGAACTCGGAGCGGTTGTGCACGATGCTGCCGAAGTTCACGTAGATCCCCTCGGCGACGGCGTCGTCGATCCGGGCGCGCAGCTGGATCTCCTGCGGCGGCTTGTTGTCCATGGGCCTCCTCGTCGGCCGGCGTGATCAGGGCGGAGACGCCCCGGGCGTCCGGACCGGGTGCCACTCTAGCGGATCGAGCCGGGGCGGCGCAATTTGACCGGCCGCCGGGCCGACCCTATAATCTCCGGGCCCGTTCGAATCGGATGCATTCCGCCCGCAATGGAGAACCGTTGGCGCCCCGCATCGCGTCACCCTGGAAGGCCTTCCTGGCCGCCGCCGCCCTGGCGAGCGCGGGAGGGTGGCTGGTCGGCGCGGCTCCGGACGACCCGCCTCCGGGACAGGGAATCTCCGTAGGGGCGCCGGCGCAACCCGTCACACCGCCGCCGCTTCCCGGCGGACCCGCTCCCGATCTGGCGATCGTCTTCACCGATCAGGTCGTCGGGTACGTCGAACCCTGCGGCTGACCGCACAATCCTCGCGGAGGGCTGGCCCGGCGGGCCGGTTACAGGAACGCGTTCCGCAGGTCGTACCCCGCGTCGCCGATCCTGTTCGTGGACGCCGGCGACTGGACCGGCGATCCGACGCCCCAGGGCGGGATGCAGACGGACGCTCTGATCGAAGGGATGAACGCCCTGGGGTACAAGGTCGCGAACCTCTCCCTGAGGGAGCTCGCGCAGGGATACGACCTCTTCGCGGCGCGCCGCAAGAAGGCCCAGTTCGAGTTCGTCTCCGCCAACCTCGTCTGGCAGGACAGCGGCGAGCCGGTGGTCCCCCCGACGACGATCCTCAAGACGACGCTCCGCGAGGGGGCCAAATCGAAGGACGTGCGCATCGGCTTCATCGGGCTGACCCGCCACGATCCCGCCTTCCTGAAGGAAGGACCGGGATCGCGGCGCATCGTCACGATCGATCCGATCGCGGCCGCCGAAAAGTGGGTCCCGCCGTTGAAGTCGAAGGCCGACCTCGTGGTGGCGCTCGTGGCCATGGATCTCGACAAGGCGCGGCAGATGCCGAAGAAAGTCAAGGACATCGATCTCATCCTGGGAGGGGATTCGGCGCCCGGCCGCACCGGCATGCAGACGCGCACCGACGACTTCCCGGAGGACACCCAGATAGGCCGAACCCGCGTGCTCTACGCCGGTGATCAGGGGAAGTTCCTGGGAGAAGTGCGCCTGTTCTTCGAAGGCAATCGGGCGTTCGCCTCGTCGCAGCGCGCCGTCATCGGCCTGTCGCGCGAGTGGCCGGACGATCCGAGGCTTGCCGCCGTGATGGAATCGGCGAAGGTGGCGATCAACGAGTACAACAAGGCCCAGACGCTGGCCCAGAGCCCGTTTGCCGGCCCCGGCCCCGCCGTCGCCCCCGTCCCCGCGCCGCCCGCCGAGCCGGCGTACGTCGGGTCGGAGCGCTGCGCGGGATGCCACGATCAGGCCTTTGCAGTCTGGGCCAAATCGGGCCATGCCCGGGCCTTCCAGACCCTGATCGCGAATCAGCAAGACTTCAACCCCAAGTGCCTCCCGTGCCACACCATCGGCTACCAGAAGCGGAGCGGCTACACCGACCCGAAAGCCACTCCGCAGCTCATCAACGTCGGGTGCGAGTCGTGCCACGGCCCGGGCAGCCGCCACCTGGAGCAGCTGGACAAAGGGTACGGACGCACCGACACGCTCTCCTGCGTCACCTGCCATACCCGGGAGAACAGCCCCGACTTCGTGCCGGCCGAGTACATCCCGAAAGTCCGTCACTGGGACGACCAGCGCACCCAGCGCTAGAAGCCTTCTCGAACCGGTTCCTTGACCTGCTTTCCCACGGCGTATACCTTACGGCCATGAGCGGCACGACGCGGCGAACGCGCGACGGGAACGCCGGCCCGGTGGGACGGACCCTGGCGTTCGACTACGGTGACAGGCGGATCGGCATCGCCGTGAGCGATCCGATGGGGATGGCCGCCCGACCTCTCATGACGCTGACCCGCACGACCTGGGCGCGCGACCTGGAGCGGATTCACGGCATCATCCGGGAGCACGAGGTGCGCCGCATCGTGGTGGGGCTGCCCCTGGACATGGATGGCCGCCGCGGTGCGCGGGCCCGCGTGACCGAGGGGTTCATCGAAAAGATCAAGGGGGCCACCGGGCTGCCCGTCATTCCCTGGGACGAGCGACTGACGACCGTGCAGGCGGAGAGGATCCTGATCTCCGGCGACGTCCGCCGCGAACGCCGCCGCCAGGTGATCGACCAGGTGGCGGCCGTGATCCTCCTGCAGGCCTACCTCGACTCGCGTGCCGCGGAGGACGGCGCGGGGTGCGGGGAGGAGGAATGACGCGGCCCGTTCCCTCCTGGCTCAAGGATCACTGGCTCCTCGGCGCCAGCGCCGCGGTCTTCCTCGTCCTCGTCGCCACCGTCTCGGCCCACGTCCTGCTCTGGTCCTCGATCCCGTACCGCGGCCACGGAGCCGCCTTCTCCATCATCGAGATCCCGGAGGGGACCGGAGCGTCGCGCGCGGTGGAGATCCTGGTGGAGCACGGCATCGTGCAGCGCTCGCCTCTGGCGCTGCTCTACCTGCGCCTGACCGGGCGCACGCGCGGCGTCAAGGCGGGGGAGTACTATTTCACGCGGCCGATGACGCCCGGAGAGGTGTTCGACAAGATCATCTCCGGCGACGTGTACTACCACCGGGTGACCATCCCGGAGGGAGCGCGCTCCGACGAGGTGTTCGCCGAATTCGTGCGGGCCGGGTTCGGGAGCGAAGCGGAATACCGGGACCTGTTCCGCGACGTGTCGCTGATCGCCGACCTCGATCCCGAAGCGACGGACCTCGAGGGGTACCTGCACCCCGACACCTACACGCTCCAGAAGGGGGCGCGGCCCAAATCCATCGTGGCGATGATGGTCGCCCGCTTCCGGGAAGTGTTCGAGCCCTCCTGGATCCAGAAGGTGAAGCAACGCGGGCTCAGCGTGCGCGAGGCGGTTGCCATGGCGTCGATGGTGGAGTGGGAGACGGCGCACCCCGACGAGAACCCTCTCGTGGCGTCCGTCTTCTACAACCGCCTGCGCCTGGGGATGAGGCTGCAGTGCGATCCGACTGTCATCTATGCACTCGCCATGCGCAATGCGTTCGACGGGAATCTCCGGAAGGACGATCTGCAGATCGACTCGCGTTACAACACGTACCGGTACTCCGGGCTGCCGCCCGGGCCGATCGGCAACCCGGGGGCCGCGGCCCTGCAGGCCGCCGTCGAGCCGGCGGAGACCGATTACCTGTATTTCGTGTCGATGAACACGGGGCGGCACTATTTCTCGACCAACCTGCGCGAGCACAACCGGGCGGTCTGGGAGTACCAGGTCAAGCCGTTCAGGCAGCGAAGGGCCGTGTCCCCTCGGTCGCGAGGCCGTGGAAATTGATCGCGCGGCGCCGCACCTGGTCGGTGATCCGTTCCGAGATGACCCCGCGGATGTCGATCTCCCCCGCGCTGTAGCACGCAAAATGGAACCGGCAGAAGCCCAGGCGTACGGCGGGACCCGGGCAGCGGACGACTCCTCCCCAGCTCGACGTGAAGCGGCACCTCTCCATGGTGTTCCTCCCCGGGTGGAGTATCGGAGACCGGCGGGTCGGCGGTCAAGCGCGTCTCTCGCGGGACGGTACCGCCGGCCGCAAGCCTGTCGTTGACGCGCCGGGGTCCGGCGACTACGATCCGCCCGCCATGGCGGACATCGGCCGGCTCGAGATCATCGCCGCCCTCGTATCGATCGCGGGCCTGGTCCTGTGCGTCCGCGGCAGCTGGCGTCTGATCCAGTCCATCAGGGCGCGCTTCACCTACGGCTCGCCGTATCGCAGCGGCACGATCCAGGACCGCCTGTTCGGGCTGCTTCTCGAGATCCCGGTCTTCCTGATCGGAGCGGCGCTCGCCTTCCTGTCGCTCGCTCAGTCGGCCTTTCAGCCGAACGAGACGACCGTGCGTGTCGGGCAGATCGAGGCCCGCCGCTCGGGCTGGGCCAGGGTGTCGGTGCGCCTGGTCCCCGATCCGCTTTACCCCCTGGACCGGGTTCTGGAAGGGGAGATCGGCGGGGCGCGATGGGCCGTGGCCGGCGACTTCATCACCTGGGAGCCCGGCATCAAGTGGCTCGGCTTCCACGACGGTCACCGCGTGCGCTCACTCATCGGAACGAACGACTCGACGGGCATGACGCCCGCCGGGCGCGTCGACCGCACGCCGGTGGATACGCTGCCTTTTGCCGCGGCCCGACTCGCCTCGGCGGCCCGCTTCCTGCCGTTCCTCCGGATCCACACCGAGACCTCGACGTGGTTCCCCATCGCCGATCGTCAGGTCATGATCCTCTACGCCATCGGTCCGGGCTACCTCGC
>DASYUH010000058.1 GCA_036001465.1 Candidatus Polarisedimenticolia bacterium | reverse complement strand
CGAGCCGATTCGAGAGCGGAGGGGGGCATCCGCGGCCGCCTGCAGCGTCTTGGCGGTCAGGTCCTCGACGTCGCCCTTGCGGAAGAGAAGGCCGGTCTCGCCGTCCTCGATGACGTGGCGGGCTCCGGGAATGTCGCTGGCCAAAAGCGTTCGGGCGCAGGCCTGGGTTTCCAGGTACACACGCGCCTGCGCTTCAGCGTCCGAAGGCATCACCACCAGATCGGCCAGGTTGAGGTAGGCGGGGGCGCGGCTGTACTCGACCCAGCCGACGAACCGGAAGTGTTCCGCGATGGCGTTGCTCCGGCAGGCCTCTTCCATGGCCTGCCGCAGGAAGCCGTCGCCGACGATCACGTACACGAGCCTGCGGTTGAATTTGAGCGCCCGCGCGGCCGAGGCGACGATGTCCAGCGCCCGCTTCAGCGGTTTGAGGTTGGACAGGTGCATGACGACGATTCTATCGCCGTCGATGCCGAGTTCGCGTCGCAGCGCCTCGTCCTGTGGCTGCGGAGCGAACAGACGAAGATCCACTCCGTTCGGAATGATCCGCGTCCGGTTGAGCCCCAATGCCGCCAGGCTCGCGGTGACGGACGCCGTCTGGGCGACGATGAGGTCGATCTTGTGAACCGCTTCGAGCCACTGAGACACCAGGGGCGCCGGATAGTTTCCGTCGACGATACCGGTGAGGAATCCGCCGGCGATGCGCAGGATGCATGGAAGGGCGCACCGCTTGGCAAGATCCGGAACGCGCCAGGCAAACGTCTCGCGGCCCATCAGAAGGATGTCCGGTTGTTCGCGTTCGATGAGCAGCGAAAGCTTTTCCTCGATCTGCTCCTGCTCCAGCCGTCGGTACTCCTCCGCCGCCGGCGTGTGAGGGGACGTTTCGAAATACGGCACCCGGAACCGCGTTACCCCGAGCTCGCGATAGCGGACGACAAAGCTATCGCCCGCTCGGTCCGCCTCGGGAGTGATCGGCGCCAGGCTGCGGACCGTGTGACCCGCCCGCGCAAGCCCGACCAGAAGCTGAAAGCCCGAGATAGCGGAGCCCCCCGGATACGGCGGCAGGGTCCCGACGTAGATCAGGCGGCGCCGGGTCGAGGCCCGGGCTCCGCGATCTGTGAGCGTCCTCATCGGGGACCGAGCGTCCGGAACGGCAGGACTTTCCCCCGCGCGGTCGGACGGGGACGGCGGCGCTGCACACGGACGACACCGGCCTCCCCCCACAGATTGGTCATGAAGCGATACTGATGGCGGAGCCCGCCCAACTCGTCGAGGAATGCCGCCACGAGCCGCTTCTCGTCGAGGGCGCCCACCTCGGGACTGACGAGGAGCGTGTAGCGGGGCAGCCCATTGGCATCCTGCTCCTCGATGAGCTGGTAGTCGGTCACGGCGCCGCCGAAGCGGGAGGGCAGAGTCTCCTCGAGGACGCGAAAGAGGTCACCTCCGAGAATGGTCATCCCGATTCCCGTGAGCTTCTCGAAGCTCCGGATCGTGTGCAGGTGCGTGAAGTATCCGACCTCATCGAAAAGGCATCCGCACGGTCGCGTCTCCAGCACGGCATAGTCACCGATCTCGGCGTTAAGGAGCACTTTGGGGCAGGCCGGCCGGAAGGCGGTCAACAACAGAGCATCGACCGTTTCCTCGTCGGCCAGGGGCCGGGCGCGCTGGATGATCGCCCAGGCGTCCAGGGAGACGTGGACGTCGTCGGCCACGGTGGCCGCCGGGCACTGGCTGCCCACGTTGCTTCCCTCGGAGAAGCCGTAGGTGGGAACCGCCTTGGCGCCGCTCGCCTCGATCGTTGCGCGCCGGGCCGGCGTCAGCGGCTCGGCTCCCAATAGGAATGTGACATTCTCCAGGGAGACTCCCCGGGCTGCCATCGCCAGGCAAACTTGAATCGCTTCACTGGGGGAGGTGCTGATACACGGCTTGTGCCCTCGCCGAACGAGGTGGACCAGATACTCGCCGACGCGGGCGGCCTCGGACAGCGGAACGAACTCCGGCCGCATCCAACCGGCGGCCCGGCGGACGAGCCCGTGCACGCAGGCCGAGATGAGTCGGTCCCTTAGCGTCCCCATGCTGATCGTGGCAAACCACTTGATGAACCGTTTCCCGATCTTGGCGGCCAGGAGGTGGCGTTGGGCCACGCCGGAATGGGTGGGCGTCCAGAAGACGAGCGGACGGTCCAACCAGTCGTGGGCGGCGAACCATAGCGCCCAGTGGGGGGCGGTCTGCGCAGCGTGCTCGAGGTCGATTCGAATGCGGGTCGGTCGCCCGTGCGTTCCGCCGCTCCTGCTCTCGAAGTGCGGGATGATCAGCGGGTTGTCGAAGTCCGCGTCGCGGAAAAAAAAGGTCTGACTTCCGCGGACGGCCGGCTTCCGCCCCTTGAACTCTTCGAAGGTGACGTAGACGCCAGCCTTGAGGAATCGCTCGAGCGCTCCCTCGACCCCATCCTGCTCGACCGCTTCTCTCACGTCCTCCCAGCCGCACCCGGCATTCCGAAAGAGCGCCAGATACGGACTTCGGGGATTGCCGAAGACCGCTCCTTCGAGCTTCTCGAGCAAGGCGGCCTCGCGCCTCTGCATGCCGCGCTTAACGATGGCGCGGGCCTCTTCGAGGGAGATGGGGTGGCGGAGAAACGCGCGGAGTCCGGTGGCGAACCGGCAAAGACCGTAGGCATTCGAGAACAACGACACTATCGAGAGCATCGGCGACACAAAGCCCCTTTCCGCGACGCGGCACGTGCTTCGTACGCCTGGGTCCCGCCGTGATTTCCCGGCGGCCGCCGGCGGACGAAGGGTTGGGACGCGAATATCAGCTCTGGATGGCCGTCGCCGATCCGTCTGGTCGGCGGCCTTCGAGACGCAGGTGCGTGATTTTGCCGGAGGCGGCCTCCTGCGCGGGCGTGGCGCTCAACGCTGAGGAAGCCGGCGTCGCGCCAGAACATCCCCATGACCCGTTCACCTCCAGGATTCAGTGATCCTGGGGTGGCGATACGTGGGAGCCGTCGAGGGCGGCCATGTGCTCGAAGGTCTCCCGTTGCCTGACGAGCGCAGGCGCACCATTCGAAATCATCACGACCGCCGGTCTGGGGAAGGAGAAGTTGTTCGCAAACGATGTGAAGTAGGCGCCGGCATCCATCACCGCCAGAAGATCTCCTTCTTTCAACTCGGGCAATTCCCAGTTTCGGTACAGGATATCCTCGGGCGAACACAAAGGGCCGGTGACGAAGTATCGGCTTGTCGGTCGAGCACCCGCGCGGTTTGCCAGGAGGCACATGTGATACTCGTAGGAGAGGGGAAAGGCAATATGCTGCATTCCTCCATCGGTGATCGCGTAGGTGACCCCTCTCCTTTGGCGTTTTATCCCCCTCACGGTAAGAAGGAGGATCTGCGCCTGGCTGGTCAGGGCCCGGCCTGGCTCGAGTACCAAGGACGGCTCCTTCACGCCGTACCGTGCGCAGCATTCCCTAAGGAACGCGGTGATAATCTGGCCGAAGGTCTCCCTCGATGGACAATCGTTCACGTCTGGCTCCCGGGGAGGCCTGTTGAAGACCTTGTAGGCGGCCAGCTCACGCAGCGTGAACGTTTTCACGGTGGGGAGGCCAAAGCCTCCGCCGAGATCGAACTGCTCGATCTCGATGCCGG
>DASYUH010000057.1 GCA_036001465.1 Candidatus Polarisedimenticolia bacterium | reverse complement strand
CTGGAACGGCGGGCTCTTGACGATCTCCTCGACCAGCGCCGAGAAACGATACTGTCGGGCCGCCAGGCGGCCGGCGATCGCCTTCACCGTCCTCTTGTCGTACCGCTCGAGGCCGCGGCCCAGGGCGTAGGTGAGCATCTTTTCGGTGATGGCCACGGCGAACGCGTCGCGGTCGCCCTTGAGGATTGTCTTCATGTCGTCGGGTCCCCGGAACGACCTGCCGTCGGGAAGCGATCCGGAAGCGTCGATCGGGTGTTTCCCGTCCTCGCTCCTCCAGGCCCCGATGGCGTCGTAGTTCTCGAGCCCGAAGCCCAGCGGATCCATCTTCGAGTGACAGGCCGCGCAGGTCGCGTTCGTCCGGTGTGCCTCCATCTGCTGCCGGAGAGACCCCGAGGCGCCGATCCTGGCCTCGTCCAGCCGGGGTGTTCCCGCGGGCGGATCGGGCGGAGGGGCCGCCAAGAGGTTCTCGAGGATCCATTTCCCACGCAGCACCGGAGAAGTCCGGGTGGCGTAAGACGAGACGGTCAGCACGCTGGCCTGGGTCAGCACACCGCTCCGCCGGCCGACGAGGGCCAGGTCGACCCTTCGGAACTCCGGACCCGTGACCCCGGCGATGCCGTAGTGCCGGGCCAGCCGCTCGTTCAGGAAGGTGTATCGGGCGTCGAGCAGGTCGAGGATGCTGCGGTCCTCCCGGACGATCGTCTCGAAGAACAGCTCCGTCTCTCGCCGCATCGACAGGCGCAGGTTGTTGTCGAAGCTCGGAAAACGCTCCCGGTCGGGGGTCACCGACTCGAGGGCCCGGAACTGCAGCCACTGGCCCCCGAAGGCCTCGACGAGGGCGCGGGACTTCTCGTCCTTCAGCAGGCGCCGCACCTGCGCGGCCAGGACCTGCGGCCGGCGCAGGGCCTGCGCGTCCGCGCAGCGCATCAGCTCCTCGTCGGGCATGCTCGCCCAAAGGAAATACGACAGGCGGGAGGCCAGCTCGTGCGGGCCGATGAGATGGCCCGTGTCGGGATCGGCCGCACGGTCCTTCTCGATGCGGAACAGGAAATCGGGCGAGACCAGGATGGCCTGCACGGCCAGGCTGACCGCCTCTTCGAAGGAATCGCCCTGGTTCCGGGCGGTGGATGCCAGGCGCACGAGGGGTGCGACCTCGCCCGGCGACACCGGGCGGCGGTAGGCCCGGCGCGCCAGGCTGGTCACGATCCGGCGCACGCACGCCGGTCCGTGTCCCCCGTGGAGGTGGCCGCAGGCGTAGACCTTCTCGAGGCTCGCCCGCGAGGGTCCTTTCACGGGGTCGAACGGCCCCACGACCTCCAGGTGACGGACCCGGGCCTCGTTCGCGGGCGTCTTCTCCGCCAGCATCTCCTCGAATCTCTTCCGGGCCTCGGCGACCTTTTCGGGCGAGAGGCCTTCGCGCGGTTTGAACTCCGGCGGAGCGGGCGGCGGCCTCTTCGCGGGGTTGGGCCCGCCGTAGCTCACGGGCAGACCCTCGTACAGGCGAACGATCGAAGCCGCGATCCAGTGATCACCGGCCGAGACCTTCGCGCGGAACTCCCGTGTCTTGCCGGAGAAGTCCTGCTTCTCGACGTAGAACGATCCGTACCCTTCCGGGTCGAGAGACTGCACCTCGACCTGTCGGCCATCCATCCACAGGCCGACCTCGAGCGGCTCCGAGCCCGCCGGCCTCGCGCCGGAAAGGACGACGCGGAAGAGGTAATCGCCCTCCACGGGGAACCGATGCGTCACGTGGAGAGCGTTGGGCAGGCTGAGGCCCGTGACGTCGTAGTCGACGAGGGGTGTCGGCCGGGGCTCGATCTTCGCCCCCGGCGGTTGCAGACGGACCAGCGTGGGCTTGAGCTCCCCGGGGCCGAAGAGGGCGGCGCGGGCGACCCTCTCGGCGGCGGCCATGTATTTCTCCATCAGCACCGGGGAGAGCGAGAGCACGTCGGCGACGTTGTCGAAACCGTAGCCGGAGTCGTCCTGCGGGAAGTCGGCGGCCGGGCGGAGCGTCACCCCCAGCAGGTCGCGCACGGTGTTGTCGTACTCGGTCCGGTTCAGCCGCCGGGCGGTGACCCGCCCGGGGTCGGGCCTGGCCCGGCGAAGGTCGCGCTCGAGCTCATTCTCGATCCACCCCGTGATGGCCGCGATCTCCGCCTCGCTGGGAGGGCTCAAGGGCGGGGGGGGCATCTGGCGGGTGCGCATCTTCACGACGGCCTTTTCCCATGTCTGTGGGTCCCGGGTGATCGACGCCGGGGTCTCGTACGCCTGAAGGTCCACGTCGGCGTTCTTGAGCCGGTCCCCGTGGCACAGATAGCAGTTCTTCGACAAGAAGGGCTTGACGACGGTCTCGAAGGTGGCGGGGTCGTCCGATCCCTGCGCGGGCAGGGCCGAGGCCTCGGAGGTGAGGCCGACGAACAGCAGCATCAAGAACAACGAACGCATTCTACGTCGCCGGCGGAGCGACCAAAGCCATGATGGGTTGACCGGACGACGGCGGCAGCGACGCTCCCAGCCATTGGGCCATGGTGACGCCGACGTCGGACAGGCTCGCTTCCGGGAGATCTGGGCGGGCGCGGCCATCGTCGGACCTTATGGCCAGCATCTCATCGACGCCCTCGGCCAGGAGCAGATAGAGCGTCTTCTTGCGGTAGGCCCCGCTTTTCTCGGCGTTGAGCCAGAGGTAGTAGGAGAGCTGCTCGACGTCGACGAACGAGCCGAAGGGGTCTTCCAGGATCGGGACCTGGTCGGTGGGACGGGGGCTCGAGAAGAGCAGCAGGCTGCTGAAGGGCTTCATCTTGTCACGGACGCCGAAGCGGGCCACGAGCAGGCGTGGCTCCGCACGCTTCAAGGCCTGGACGCAGGCCCATTCGACGAATGTGTTGTTGATGAGCAGGGTCCCGTTCCCGCCCAGGAACACGTCGCGAATGAACGCCCGCACCACTTCGTCGGAGTGGAGAAGCGACCCTTCCGGCGGGCCGATGTCCAGCTCTCGTGCGTAGGCGGCCAGCTCCTGGGGCCCCGACACTCCGCTCAGCACCCTCTGGTAGAGGGACCGGGTCAGCATCTCCCGGTAGGCGCGGAGGCGAGCGTAGCTCAAGCCGGTGGCGTAAGCCGGGCCCTCCCCCGCGGCGGCTCCCCACAGGGAGTGCAGCGACTCGCCCGCTTCCACGATCCAGGCGTCGTGGGGGCCGTGTCCCGCCGAGTCGCGAAGCGCCGAGAAGATCGTCTCCTTCGCGCTCGCCCCGAAGAGCGCGCGCAGGAAGGCTTCGGACGTCGGGGGCCTCTCGATCCGGAGGGGTACCCGGGTCCCCAGACCGCGGAGCCGTCTCCAGAGCTTGTCCCGCTGGATCGTGATCCCCTGCCCGTAGAGGATGACCACGAGGCGTCGCGGCGCTGCGGAATACAGCCGTTCGTCGATCTGAGGCTGCAGGCGCCGGAAGACCTCGTCGACCTCGTGCCTCCAGCGGGGCAGGAGGCCCTTCCGCCGGAGCAGGCCCTGGGTCGCGTCCTGGATCTGGCGGGGATCGCTTCCTCGCACGTCGCGACAGCCGGCTTCGGTCTCGAGGCGCGTCACGCCGGCGAACGCCTCGACGAGCGCCGAGGCGGGGGGGCGGGCGAGGCTCTCCAGGAGCGCGCCCAGGTAGGCCTTCTCGGCCGCGAAGAGCGTCGGCCACTTCTCCGCCTCGACACCGATGAAGGCCCGGAAGGTGAGGGGCAGTCGTGCGAGGAGATCGCGGTGCTCCCGGAGCAGGGACGCCGCGTCCGCCGCTGTTGCGCGCTTCATGCCACCTTCAAAAAGCGAGCTCGGTCAGGGCCCGGCCTTCGCCCACCGGCATGTTGAAGCCGAGCACGCGGGCCAGCGTGGGGGCCACGTCCGTCGTTCGGATGGGCCGCTCCGAGACGAGTCCCCGGGGGACGCCCGCTCCCACCGCAAGCAGCCACAGCCGGCGGCACGACTCGTCGCCGCTTCGGTGGTTCGCAAACCCGTTGCCGCTGGGGTCTCCGTCCCTCCCCATCTCCGGGACGACGATGAAGGTCGTGCGGCCGCGGTACCGCGGCAGCGACTGGGCGTGCTGCCAGAGGCCGTGGACCAGGCGGTCGGTGCGCCGGATCGCCTCCAGGTAGAGCGAGTAGGCGCCGAAGTGGGCGACGTCGATGTCCCAGAAGTTCACGAGCACGAGGGAGGGCGCGAGCCGGCTCATGATCTCCTTGGTCATGAAGAAGGTCAGTTCGTCGCCGCTGGTGGGGACCAGGGGATCGTTGAAGTAATCGAGGAGCGACCGGGCGAGGCTCTGGCGGACCTCCTTGCCCAGGGCCCGGCCCGACTCGTGAACCCTCCAGCCGAAGCCTTCGTACCCTTCGTCGAGGGCGGACACCATCCGGTCGGCGAGGACCTGGCGATCCTCGACGCCGGGGCCGGCGTCGGTCGCGACGGCCGACTTCACCGCTTCGATGAGAAAGTGTTTGGGCAGGATCACGTTGGCCGCGCAGGGATCGCCCCAGTCCCGGAGCTTGCTCCCGCCCAGGAGGCCGAAGCTCTTGTTGCTGGCCACGACCCAGGCCTCTTCCGGCGGGAGGCGCCGCTCCTTGCGGAAGCACTCGAAGACGGTGGGCGTCATGGGGGCCTCGCTGCCGTAGGCGTCGAGATTCTGCAGGCAGCCCGTGACCAGGGCGCCGGTGGCGTTGAAGTGGCCGGTCAGGCCTTCATAGCGCGCCTCGGGATAGAAGAGCCCCTGCGGGACGAGGTCGGATACGAGGTGAGGGATGTTCGGCCACCCTTCGGGCGCGAACGTGTCTTCCCAGCGCACGCCGCCGCCGAACGTCACGACGATCGCGCGGTTCGCATTCTCGCGGCGGTCGCTCGCGGCGGCGGCACTCCGGGGCAACAGCACATCGGCAAGGAGCGCGGCCGACGCGCGGAGGACGTCGCGCCGACCCCGGCCCGGTAGCGGCATGTGCGGTCTCCTACTCGCGCCCGGCCGGCAACCGGTTGCTGATGAACTGAGAGATCCGGCCGGCGGCGGGCGGATCCACGTTCGACAGCACCGCGATCACATGGCCGGACTGCGGGTAGATCCGCAGGTCGCCGTTCATGCCCGGCGCGCCGCCGCCATGACCGAAGGAGCGAACTGCCTGATCGATCCTCTCGTCGAAGCCATAGGCGTACTTGCCGCCGCCCGGCGTGTCCACCTTGCCGGTCGTCAGCAGCTCGGTGTACTGGGCGTTCAGCAGCTTGTGGGTGGTGAGCGCGGAAGCAAACCTCGCCAGGTCCTCGACGGTCGAGTAGCCTCCGCCCGCCGACGTCCCGCGGTAGGGCAGCGTGTCCGTATTGGGCTTCCAGGCGCCGTCGCGCTTCATGTAGCCGATGGAACGATCCGGCACGACTTCGTCCTCCGGCAGCGAGCCCGTCCCCACCATGCCGGCCGGCTTGTAGACGTTGTCGCGGACGTAGTCGTAGTAGCTGACGCCCGTCACCCGCTCGATGATCACGCCCAGCAGCAACATGCCGTAGTTGCTGTATGCCCACCGGCTGCCTGGCTCGAAGGCCGGTCCGCGCTGGCCGAAGAGTTTCACGTAGTCCTGAAGCGTGCGCAGCTCCAGGCGATGCGTGTCGAATTCCGGTCCGAAGAAGTCGCCCGTGCCGCCGGTGTGCGTCAGTAGCTGATGGATCGTCACCTTGGCGGCGATGTCCTGATTGGGATAATCGGTCAGGTACTTGCCGAGCGGATCGTCCAGCTTGATCCTGCTGGCCTGGACGAGCTGCAGCACCGCCGTCCCCGTGAACATCTTGTTCATCGAGCCGATCCGGAAGCGGGTGCTCAGCTTGTTCGGAATCTTCTGGTCGCGGTCGGCCAGGCCATAGGCGCCGCTGAAAATCGTCTGGCCGCTCCGGGCCACCATCACCGCGCCGGCGAACTTGTCGGCCGCGGTGTCCGCTTCCAGCCGGGCGCGCAGCGCCGCGCCCAGATCGCTCTCGTTCAGCCGGGGGAGGGCGAATTCGGACGGCCGGGCGACGGCTCGGAGGTCCAGCCGGACGATGCGGTGCGGCTCCGCCGGCTCCACTTCGACCTCGAATCGCGCGAACTGGTCGGCGTCGCGCTCCTGGACGAGGCCGGAAAACCGCGTCGCGGTGGACTCTTCGGCCTTCTTGAGCTCGAAGCCGCCGGTCATGCTGCGGAATCGCAGTTCGTTGTCGACGTTGACGACGTTGCGCCAGAGGTGGATCCTGACGCCATCCGCGGTGGCGCCCGGACCGCCGGCGACGTCCCAGCCCTGGGCCCGGTCGCTCTCGGCCTGGACCTTGTAGTGGCCGCTGTCCGTGGCGATGAACTGCCAGACCTGGGCGCTCGTCCC
>DASYUH010000056.1 GCA_036001465.1 Candidatus Polarisedimenticolia bacterium | reverse complement strand
CTGGACGTCACCCCGCTCTCCCTGGGAATCGAGACCCTGGGCGGCGTGATGACCCGCCTCATCGAGCGCAACACCACGATTCCCACCACCAAGAAGGAGGTCTTCTCCACCGCGGCCGACAACCAGCCGGCGGTGGACATCAAGGTCTACCAGGGCGAGCGTGAGTTCGCGCGGGACAATCGACTCCTGGGATCCTTCCTCCTGGAAGGCCTGCCGCCAGCTCCGCGGGGGGTGCCGCAGATCGAGGTGTCGTTCGACATCGACGCCAACGGCATCCTGAACGTCTCGGCCAAGGACCTGGCGACGTCGAAGGAGCAGAAAATCACCATCAGCGGGCAGGGGACCCTGGCCAAGGACGACATCGACAAGATGGTCAAGGAGGCCCAGGCCCACTCGGAAGAGGACAAGCGCAAGCGGGAGGAGATCGAGGCCCGCAATGCCGCCGACGCTCGCGTGTACCAGGTCGAGAAGCTCCTGGAGGAGAACCGGGACAAGGTGTCGGCCGACGACGAACGGAGCATCCGGGCCGCCGTCGAGGACGTCAAGAAGGCGGTCACGGAAGGGGGCGCCGATCGGATCAAGGAGGCGCTCCAGAAGCTCGACAAGTCCTCGCATCACCTGGCCGAGCTGCTGTACCAGAAGGTCGGGGCGGGCGCGGCCGGCCCCTCCCGCGGCGCCGAGTCCGCGGGGGGGCAACCGGAAGGCGGATCCGCCGGCGGGGGGGGCAAAGACGGCGACGTGATCGACGCGGAGTTCGTCGACGTCGACGAGCCCAAGAAATGAGCGCCCGATCCGGCCGGCCGCCGCGCCGCGGCCCCGCGGCGAAGTCCTGGGATCCGCTCCGCGATCTGATCGCCCTCAAGGAACGCCTGAACCAGCTCCTCGAATCGGTGCAGGGCCGGGGCGGTCTCTCGTCGGACGATCTGGCCGCCTGGATTCCGCCGGTGGACGTGCGCGAGGATCGCGAGGGCTTCGTGCTGACGGCCGAGGTTCCCGGCGTGCGCCGCGAGGACCTCCAGATCAAGGTCGAGGGGGCGATCGTGACGGTCAAGGGACGGCGCGAACGGGAGAAGGAGGCGCGCTCGGCGCTGCGCATCGAGAGGCCGTGCGGCTCCTTCTCGCGTACCTTCTCCCTGCCGGCTCCCGTGGCGGGAGACCGGGTCGACGCGAGGGTCCACCTGGGGGTCCTCGAGGTCTTTCTCCCGCGGTCCACCGGCACTCGCGTCCGATCGATCAAGGTGCAGGAGCCCGGGTGATGAATTACTACGAGGTCCTGGGGGTCGACCGCAAGGCGCGCCTGGTCGACATCAAGAAGGCCTATCGTCGCCTGGCGCGCAAGCACCACCCCGACCTCAATCCGGGCGACCAACGGGCCGAAGAGCGCTTCAAGCAGATTTCGGAGGCCTATGACGTCCTGTCGGACTCCGACAAACGCAAGAAGCACGACCTGGAGCTGCAATACGGGACCGGCGCCGCCGGCGGGCCATTCCATCGGGGCGGCCCCGGCGGTCCCGCCGGCGCGGGCGTCGACATGGACTTCGACCTCGGGGATCTGGGCGTCTCCTCTCCGGGATTCTCCAGCTTCTTCTCCGAGATCTTCGGGCGCCACGCCTCCGAAACGCAGGAGAGAGACGCGCCCCGGGCGGGCGCGGATATCACGCAGACCGTTCCGATCGATTTCTTCGACGCCCTGCGCGGCAAGACCATCGAGACGACTCTCGATGTCGAATCGCCCTGCCCGCGTTGCCATGGGTCGGGCACCGTGCCCACACGCAACAGGCGGCCCTGCCCGGACTGCGCCGGCACCGGCCGGATCAGCCACGTCTCCGGGGTCCTGCGGTTCGCCTCGACCTGCCGGCGGTGCGGCGGCCAGGGGACCCTCGGCTCGGAGGGGTGCGGGAACTGCGCGGGAACCGGCGTGCTGAAACGGCGCGAGACCATCAAAGTCCACATTCCGCCCGGGGTCGACAGCGGATCACGCGTCCGCGTGCCGGGGAAGGGGCGGGCCGGACGGCATGGCGGACCGAACGGGGATCTGTTCATCGTGACGCAGGTGGGGACGCATCCCTTCTTCAAGAGGATTGGTGATAACATTCACTGCTCCGTGCCCGTTTCGGTTACGGAAGCGTCACTGGGATCCCGCATCCAGGTCCCGACGGTGGACGGATGGGCCAGCATCAAAGTCCCGCCGGGCACGGAAAGCGGCCAGAAGTTCAGGCTGCGCGGCAAGGGGGCACCGCTCCTGCGCGGATCGGGCCGCGGTGATCAGTACGTGGAGGTCCACGTTGTCACGCCGCGCGCGAACGATGAGCGATCCCGGCAGTTGCTGAGAGATCTCGGCGCGCTGCATCCGGGCGAGGAGTTGCGCCGTGGCATCCGGACCTGAAGGCCGCGCCCGGCGCCGTTCGGGAAAGGAGAAGCGCCGGGACAACAAGTCGTACTACATGATCAGCGTCGTGGCCGAGCGCTTCGAAGTGCACCCCCAGACGCTCCGCCTGTATGAGCGCGAGGGTCTGGTCAAGCCATCCCGGACGCAGGGCAACACGCGGCTCTACTCGGAGGACGACCTCGAGCGTCTGTCCTTCATCCTCAGCCTGACCCGGGAGATGGGCGTCAATCTCGCCGGCGTCGAAATCATCATGAACCTCCGCCGCCGGATCGAGTCGATGCAGGAGGACATGGATCGATTCATCTCGGAGGTGCGCCAGGAGATCGGCCGCAGGGGGCAGGAGGGCCCGATCGAATCGTCACGGGCGCTGGTGAAGGTCGCCGCCGCCTCACGCACGACCAAAACCGACAAGGGGTGACGGGTGGAAGAGGAACGGGCAGCCGGGAAACGAAGCGCGGCCTCATCCGAGACGCTGAAGAAGTACCTCCAGGAGATCTCCAAGCTGCCGCGCATCACCCCCGACGAGGAGAAGGTCCTCGGGGACCGGATCCAGAAGGGGGACAAGGAGGCCCTCCGCAAGCTGGTCGAGGCCAACCTCCGGTTCGTCGTCAGTTTCGCCAAGAAGTACCGCAATTGCGGGCTCTCCTTCCTGGACCTGATCAACGAAGGCAACATCGGACTGATCGAGGCGGCGAAGCGGTTCAATCCGAAGAAAAACGTCAAGTTCATCACCTATGCGGTCTGGTGGGTGCGTCAGGCGATCATCCACGCGCTGTCGGACCAGAGCGGCGCGTTCCGGCTCCCGCAGAAGCAAGCCAACCTCCTGTATCGCATCGGGAAGACCATCTCGCAGCTGACGCTCGACCTGGAGCGGAACCCGACTCCGGACGAGATCGCGGCCAAGCTCGAGATTCCGGTCGAGGAGGTCACGAGCCTGCTCCAGGTCGCGGACGAGAATGTCTCGCTCTCGACCGTCATCGACGAGGAGCACGAATTCCACCTGTCGGACAAGCTCGAGCAGGATGTGATCCCTCCGGCCGACATGGCGCTTCTGCGATCGTCCCTGAAGGACCATCTCTATGCGTGTCTGGGTGAGCTGGACCCCAAGGAGCAGAAGGTCCTGCGGCTGCGCTTCGGATTGGAAGAAGGGGAGCCGAAGACGCTGAAGGAGATCGGCGAGATGATGGGGCTGTCGCGCGAGCGCATCAGGCAGATCGAGGCGCAGGCCCTGGAGAAGCTGAACCGCTCGCAGAAATGCCAGCAGCTGCAGGGCTATCTGAACTGACGGCGCCTGTGCGGGTTCCCGGTTCCGGGAGGGACCTCCATGATCGAAGGCGATGGCGGCGCATGCGCTCGTTGCGGCGGCACCGGTTTCGTCCTCATCGATGAGGGCGGGGCGACGCGCGCGCGGGCCTGCGCCTGCCGCGCCCAGTCCCAGGGACGGCCCGCGGGCGTGAGCGAGTTCGTGCAGGCGGCGCGCATCCCGAAGCGCTATCACGACTGCGAGTTCGAGAATTTCGACGCCATCCCGCCGCACCAGCTGTCGCTGCACGGCGCCCGGACGTCGGCCGAGCGCTTCGCGGAGGAATACCCCCTGAGCGATCGCGGGCTGATGCTCCTCGGGCCGCCCGGCGTGGGCAAGACCCACCTGGCCGTGGCCATCCTGAGACGGCTGGCGATCGACAAGGGCGTGCCCTGCCTGTTCTGCGACGTCCAGGACCTTCTCCGGCAGCTCCAGGCGACGTTCGATCGCCAGTCCGGGATGAGCGAGCTCGAGCTCCTGCAGCCGGTCCTGCAGACCGAGGTCGTCCTGCTCGACGATCTCGGCGGGAGACAGTTCAGCCCCTGGCTCGAGGAGACGCTGTCGCACATCGTGACGACGCGCTACAACGAAAAGCGGTCCACCCTGGTGACCACGAACTACGTGGATGACGCCGCGGGCGGACGCGGGCCGACACTGAAGGACCGAATCGGGCCGCGCGTCCACTCCCGCCTCCAGGAAATGTGCCACGTGGTCCGGCTCGAGGCGCAGGATTTCCGCCAGATGATCAAGCGGGCCGACCATCACCGCCTTCCGGACCGCGGCGCCCGCCCCGGGGGGCACGCATGACGCGGCGCCCCCCGATCTTCGCGGCGGTCGTGGTGGCGGGAGCCCGCACCGCGATGGCGGAGCTCAACACCCACTTCCGCGAGGTGAGCGAGGTCGAGCTGGGAGCGGCGGCCGCGCGCGAGGCCCTGAGGCGGGCGGGGGCCGATCCGGCTTCCATCGATCACGTGGTCTACGGGAACGCCATGCAGACGAGCGCCAACGCGATGTACGGGGCGCGGCACGTCGCCCTCAAGGCGGGGCTCCCGGAATCCGTGCCGGCTCTCACCCTCAACCGCCTGTGCGGGTCGGGGATCCAGTCCGTGGTCACGGCCGCCTCGCTCGTCGCCCTGGATGAAGCGGCCGTGGTCCTGGCCGGCGGCATGGAGAACATGACGCAGGCCCCGCACGTGGTGCGCGGGATGCGGGCCGGTCTGCGGATGGGGCACGCGCCCCTCGAGGACGCTCTCCTGGTCGGGCTCCTCGACACCCACTGCGGATACACCATGGCGCAGACGGCGGAGAACCTGGCGCAGGAGCGGGGGATCACGCGGGCGGAGGCCGACCGCTACGCCCTCAGGAGCCAGCAGGCCGCGGCGGCGGCGTCCCGGGCCGGGACGTTCCGGGATGAAATCGTGCCGGTGACCGTGCGCGACCGCGGCCGTGAGATCACCGTGCTGGAGGACAACCATGCCCGGCCCGACACCACGCTCGAGGGGCTTGCGAAGCTCGCACCGGCGTTCCAGGGCAAGGGCTACGTGACCGCAGGCAATGCGTCGGGAATGGTGGATGGCGCCGCCGCGGTGATCGTGGCCTCCCCGCAGGCGGCGCGGACGCTTTCCGCGGAACCGCTCGGCCGGGTGATCACCTACGGCGTGGCGGGCGTGCCCCCGCGCATCATGGGCATCGGACCCGTCCCCGCCATCCGCCAGGCGCTCGATCGCGCCTCGCTGTCCCTGGGCGACATCGACCTGTTCGAGATCAACGAGGCGTTCGCGGCGCAATACCTGGCGGTGGAGAAGGAGCTCGGCCTGGATCGGGAGCGCGTCAACGTCAATGGAGGGGCGGTCGCGCTGGGCCACCCCCTGGGAGCGACCGGCACGCGCCTGGTCCTGACGCTTCTCCTCGAGTTGAGGCGGCGCGGCGGCCGGTACGGGATCGCCAGCGCCTGCATCGGCGGCGGCCAGGGGATCGCCATCGTGGTCGAGGCGATCCCGCCCGCCCAACGGTAGGATCGATACGCCCGGGGCGGTGCCCGGGCCGGAGGTGACACGATGGAGATCAAGAAGGTCGGCGTCCTCGGGTGCGGACTGATGGGATCGGGCATCGCCCAGGTCGCAGCGCAGTCCGGCTACACGACCACGGTCCTGGAGGTGACCCGGGAGCTCCTGGAGACCGGCCTCAAGCGGATCGATCAGTTCCTCGCCGCGGGCGTGGCGAAGGGGAAGGTGCGACCGGAGGACAAGCATGCCGCCCTGTCACGGCTCTCGGGCACGACCGACTATGACAGCCTGAAGGATTGCGACCTCGTGATCGAGGCGGTCATCGAGAACCTGGGGGCCAAGAAGGAGGCCTTCGGGCGCCTCGAGCGCGTCCTCAAGAAGGAGGCGATCCTCGCCAGCAACACGTCGTCGCTGTCGATCACCGAGATGGCAGTGACCACCCAGCGGCCGCAGCGCTTCGTGGGCCTGCATTTCTTCAATCCGGTCCCCCTCATGAAGCTGGTCGAGGTGATCCGGACCATCCAGACCGAGCCGGGGATCGAGGAGGCCGTGCTCGGCTTCGCGAAGAGCCTCGGGAAGGTCCCCGTCCGCACGCTCGACCGCACCGGCTTCATCGTCAACCGGCTGCTCGTGCCCTACATCCTCGACGCCATCCGCGCCCTCGAGGAGGGGGTCGGCGGCATCACCGACATCGACCAGGGGATGAAGCTCGGCTGCGGCCATCCGATGGGTCCTCTCACCCTTCTGGACCTGGTCGGCATCGATACGACGTACTACATTGCCGATATCATGTTCGACGAGTTCCGCGAGAGGCGGTTCGCGCCGCCGCCCCTGATGAAGCGCATGGTGCTCGCGGGGTTTCACGGGCGCAAGACCGGTCGGGGGTTCTACGACTATGGCAGCGAGCCGCCCCGGCCCAATGATTTTCTGACCCAGCGCTAGGAGCCTGTCCTCGGACACGCCCCTGGACGGGCCCCGCGAAGGAGGAACGAGAGCATGGGCGGCTCGAACCGGGTGTTGTACGAAAGCCACGGCGGCATCGCGAGGCTGACGATCAACCGGCCGGAGAAGCTGAACGCGCTCGACCGGCAGACGATGGCGGAGATCGATCAGGCGGTGGCGGCGGCCGGCGACGACGCGGCGGTGGGCGTTCTCATCGTGACGGGCGCGGGGGAGAAGGCGTTCGTGGCCGGCGCGGACATCTTCGAGCTCGCCTCCCAGACCCCCGTGGAGGGAGCGGCGTACGCCCGCCGCGGCCAGGGCGTCCTGGAGCGCCTGGAGCGCCTCGGCAAGCCGTCGATCGCCGCCATCAACGGGTACGCCCTGGGCGGAGGGCTGGAGCTGGCGATGGCCTGCACGCTGCGCCTGGCGGCCGAGACCGCCAAGCTCGGGCAGCCCGAAGTGGCGCTCGGGATCATCCCGGGCTACGGAGGGACGCAGCGCCTCAGCCGTCTCGTCGGAGCCGGCCGGGCTCTCGAGATGCTCCTGTCGGGCGATCCGATCGACGCCCGCGAGGCGCACCGCATCGGGCTGGTCAACCGCGTCGTGCCGCAGGCGGAGCTGCAGGCGGCGGCGGAGGCGCTGGCCCGGACCCTTCTCCTGCGCGGGCCCGTCGCCCTGCGCTACGTGCTGCAGGCCGTGCATGAGGGACTGCAGATGGGCCTCGCGGAAGGGTCGTCCACCGAGGCCACGCTGTTCGGCCTGTGCTGCGCGACCGAGGACATGCGCGAGGGGACGCGTGCGTTCATGGAAAAACGCAAGCCGTCGTTCAAGGGGCGCTGAGGGGACATGGCCGGGACACAGGGGGCCCCGCGGATCCACTGGCGGCCGCTTCGCGCCGTCCTGGTCCTGCGTGTCCTGGTGCTGATGGTCCTGGCCGGGTTCGTCCTCGCCGTGGTCATGAGCTACGGGCGGCGCGGGTCGCCGCAGACCGAGATCACCATGGCGCCGGCCTCCGCGACCCCCGCGCAGCAGGGACCGGTTGTCGATCGCTCCGACGAATTCGAAGTCAACGGCAGCCGCGAGGGGCGTCCGGCGTTCACGCTGCGGGCGAAGAGCGTCACGGGGTTCGCGGGCGACCGCAAGCTCCTCGAGGGCGTCCGGCTGACCATCCATGACGGGCGAGGGGGACAGGTGACCGTCTCGGGGCTGGAGGGCCAGTTCGATGCCGCCGAGCGCCGCGCCCGTCTCTCGGGTGACGTGACGGTCGAAGGGGTGGACGAGGGCCTGTCCTTGCGCACCGGAACACTGTTCTACGACAACGACCGCGACATGATCTTCACCGCCGACGACATCGCCTTCAGTGTCGGAGGGCTCGAGGGCGAGGGACGGGGGATGAACTACCTGGTCGCGGAGCGCCAGATCAAGATTCCCGATCGCGTGGTCCTTCGGATCGCAACGGAAGGGACCGGCGGGCCCATCCGCATCAGCTCCGGAGATCTGGTGGCCTCCCTCGGGCGCAACACCGCGGTCTTCACGGACAACGTCCGGATGGAAAGCCGCGGGGACGTGCTGTACGGCAACTATCTCAAGGTGCAGTTCGACGAGTCGCGCAAGCTGGTCCGCCAGATGAACGCCTTTGGCGACGTGGTCGCGACCGGCGCGCCGGGACCCGGCGGCGAAGTCAACGAGATGCGGGCCGACAGCCTGGCGGCCGAGTTCGGCGGGCCGAAAAGCGCCCTCAGGACCGCCGAGGCATCCGGCAACTGCCGCGTGACCTCGGGAGCCATCACGTCGCGCAGCCGCTCGGCCCGCTACCGGGCCGCAGAGGATCGGGTCGAGCTCAGGGGGGATCCCGTCCTCATGACGGCCACCGATCGGATCGCCGCGCAGGAGATCGACGTCACGGTCGGCGGCCGGGCCCTGCAGGCGCGCGGCGACGTGCGGACGGTGTCCCAGCCGGGCCCCGCCGGGGCTCCCGGCGCTCCCGGATTTGCCCCCCGCTCCCCGATCTCCTTCCAGGCGCGCACGCTCGCGGTCGATCAGAAGGCGGACCGGGCAGTCTATGGCGGCGCGGCGCGGGTCTGGCAGGAGGGAAACAGCCTGCAGGGGGAGGAAATCGTCATCGACCGCGCGGCGCGCCAGCTGCAGGCGACCGGCAACGTCATGGGGCGGTTCACCGCGCGCCCGGCGAAGCCCGGGGGCTCGTCCGCCAGGCCGGTGGTCACGGCGATCACGGCCAGCAGCCTCGTGCTGGACGACGCGCAGGGGGTCGGTCGCTATCGCGACAACGTCCGCTTGACGCGTGAGGACGCCGTCCTCACGGCCGACGCCATGGACGCCTTCCTGGCGGAGCGTGACGGCAGCCGGGTCCTGGACCGTATCGAGGCGCGCGGCTCCGTGGCGATCAAGAAGGCCCAGAGCTTCGGGACCGCGCGAACGGCCCTGTACCAGGCGGGTCCCGACCTGCTCATCCTCGAGGACGACGGCGGCCTGGCGGAGGTCGTCGACGCGGCCACAGGCCGCACCCTGCGCGGGCGGACGTTGACATTCGATCTGGCGGGGGATAGGATTCTGACCGAGTCCGCGCGCGGCGGTCGGACCTGGATCACCCTCAAGCCAGAAGCCAAGGACGTTCAGCCGGTTGAGCCGAAAATTAAGCATTGAGGGGCTGACCAAGAGCTACCGCGGGCGGCCCGTCATCCGCGACATTTCACTGCACATCCAGAGCGGCGAAGTGGTCGGGCTTCTCGGGCCAAACGGCGCCGGCAAGACGACCACCTTTTATTGTGTCGTGGGGCTCGTGCAGCCGGATGCCGGACGGATCCTCCTCGGCGGCCACGACGTGTCGCGCCTCCCGATGTACCTGAGAGCGCGCAGCGGCATCAGCTATCTGCCCCAGGAGCCGTCGATCTTCCGCAAGCTGACCGTCGAGGAGAACCTGATCGCCATCCTGGAGACCCTGGACATGCCTCGCGAGGAGATCCGGCAGCGCACCTCGGCGGTCCTGGACGAGCTCAAGATCCGCCACCTGGCCCGCAGCCCGGCCTACAACCTGTCCGGCGGCGAGCGCCGGCGCGCCGAAATCGCCCGGGCCCTGGTCATTTCCCCGTCGTTCATGCTCCTGGACGAGCCTTTTTCCGGGATCGACCCGATTGCGGTTGCGGATATCCAGAGGATCATCTATCAATTGAAGGCGAAGGGGATCGGCATCCTGATGACCGATCACAACGTCCAGGAAACTCTCCGGATCACCGACCGGGCGTATATCATTGCCGAGGGGCGGATCTTCCGGAAGGGCAGCCCGGACCAGCTGGCGGCCGATCCGCAAGTGCGGGAGATCTACCTGGGGGCCAATTTCCGGCTCGTCGATCGCGAGCCTGCCGAGGCCCCCCCGACCGCGTTCCCGGCGGACTGAAGGGCGAGGAACCCGACATGGCACTCGAGCAAAAGCTCAATCTGCGGATGACGCAGAAGCTGATCATGACGCCGTCGCTGCAGCAGGCGATCAAGCTGCTGCAGATGACGAAGCTCGAGCTGCAGGGGGAGATCACCCAGGAGCTCACGGAGAACCCGCTCCTGGAAGAGCTGCAGGATGGGACCACGGAGCCGGAGAAGGCGGACGGGGAGCCCGCGGAGGCGCTCCCCCAGCAGGAAAGCGACGCGCCGGAAGCGCCCGAGAAAGACGCCGAGCGCGACTCGTTCGAAGAGATCGACTACGAGTCCTACTTCCAGGATTACATGGATTTGAGCTACAGGCCGCAGGCCCCATCCGAGGAGATCGAGGCGCCGCCGCTCGAGAACATCCTGAGCAAGCCGCAGAGCCTGGCCGACCATCTGCTCTGGCAGCTCGACATGGGCGTCGTCCCGGACCGGCAGAAGGAGATCGCCCGCGCCATCGTCGGCAACCTCGACGAGGCGGGCTACCTGGGGGCTTCGCTCGACGAGATCGCCGCCATGGGGCCCTACCCGATGGAGGAGGTCGAGCGGGCGCTGCACATCGTGCAAGAGCTCGATCCCCCCGGGGTGGGAGCGCGCGATCTCAAGGAGTGTCTCCTGATCCAGCTCTCGTTCCACGACATGGAGGGCACGCCGGCCGAGGTCATCGTGCGGGATCACATGGGCCTGCTGCAAGGCCGGAAGTTCAAGGAGCTGGCGCAGGCTCTCGGATGCAGCCTGGACGAGGTGATGCATTACGTCGATACGATCCGGCACCTCGATCCGAAACCCGGGAAGAAATACAACGCCGGGAGCAACAACTACGTCATCCCCGACGTGTACGTCCTCAAAGTGGACAAAGGCTACACCATCGTCCTCAACGAGGAGGGGTTGCCCCGCCTGCGAATCAGCTCGTTCTACAGACGGATGATCGACCGGAACAACGCCGACGTGACGAAGGAGACCCGCGAATACGTGCGCGAGAAATTCCGTTCCGCCTTCCGGCTCATCAAGAGCCTGGAGGAGCGCCAGCGCACCATCTACAAGGTGGCCCGAAGCATCGTCAAGCACCAACAGGGCTTTCTGGACTTTGGCTACGAGCATCTCCGGCCGCTCATCCTCAAGGACGTTGCGGACGACATCGGGATGCACGAGTCGACCGTCAGCCGGGTGGTCAATCACAAGTACATGCACACGCCCCGCGGGCTCTACGAGATGAAATTCTTCTTCCATTCGGGGATCAGCTCCACGCAGGGGCAGGACGTCTCCTCGCTGACCGTCAAGGAGCGCATCAAGAAAGTGGTGGGGGAGGAAGACCCGCAGCGGCCGCTCTCCGACGCGGCCATCGTGCAGATTCTGAGCAACGAGGGATTGCGGATCGCGCGGCGGACGGTGGCCAAGTATCGTGAGGAGCTGCGCATCCCTTCGTCCAACGAAAGGCGCCAGGGGTTCAACTGAGGCCCGGCCTGATTCCGGGTGGGGTGGACGATGACGATTGTGTTCACGGGACGCAAGGTGGACCTGACGTCGGACCTCAAGTCCGTCGCCGAGAAGAAACTGTCGAAGCTCGAGCGGATCCTGCACGAGAGCCCCGACATCCATGTGATCCTGACACGGGAAAAGCACCGCCACCGGATCGAGATCCTGGTCCGGGCCCGGGCCGGCAAGCTCACCGCCCGCGGCCAAGGGGCCGTCATGCGGGACGCCCTCGCGGAGGCCATCGATCGCATCCTGGCGCAGGGACGCAAGCACCATGAGAAGTGGGCCCGCGGACGGAAGCGGCGCGGGCCGCGGGAGGCGCCGGAACCCGCTCCGGTCGAGGGTGTCCCGGCGCGCCTCGAGTCCGACGGGCCGGCGGTCGTTCCGATGGGGCGCGTCCCGGTGAAGCCGATGTCGGTGGAGGAGGCGCTGCTGCTCATGCAGGACTCTCCGCATCCGTTTTTCGTCTTTCGCGACGCCGACTCGCAGCAGGTCTCCGTGATCTTCAGGCGCCGCGACGGACACTTCGGCCTCATCGAGCCGGAGACCTAGGAGCCCGGGGACATGGATTTCACGCTGAGCCGCGAGCAGGAGATGCTGCGCGAAACCGTGCGCGCTTTCGCCGATGAGGTGCTCAAGCCGCGCGCCGCGGGCTTCGACCGGTCGCGGGAATTCCCCCACGACAATTACGAGCGCTGCGCCGAGCTGGGCCTGTGCGGCATGATGGTGCCTGAGGCGTACGGGGGAGCGGGTTTCGACGGTGTGTCCTACGTCATCGGGATCGAAGAGGTGTCGCGGGCCTGCGCCTCGACGGGCGTCATCCTGTCGGTGAACAACTCCCTGTTCTGCGCCCCCCTGCTGCGCCACGGCAGCGAGGCGCAGAAGCAGAAATACCTGGTTCCCCACGCGCGCGGAGAACGGATCGGTGCCTATTGCCTGACCGAGCCGCAGGCCGGCTCGGATGCCGGGGCGCTGCGGACGCTCGCGAGACGAAAGGGGGATGTCTACGTCCTGAGCGGCAGCAAGGTCTTCGTCACGAACGGCGTGGCGGCGCACACCTTTGTCGTGTACGCGACGCTGGATCCGGCGCTCCGGCACAAGGGGATATGCGCCTTCATCGTGGAGAGGGGGTTCCCCGGCCTGCGTCTCGGCAAGCCGGAGCACAAGATGGGCATCACCTGCTCCGGTTCCGTCGAAATCGTCCTCGACGGATGCGAGGTCCCCGTCGACAATCTCCTCGGACAGGAGGGCGAGGGGTTCAAGATCGCCATGGCGACGCTCGACGGGGGACGCATCGGCATCGCGGCGCAGGCGATCGGCATCGCCACCGCGGCGCTCGAGGAGTCGCTGTCGTACAGCCGGAACCGGGAGGCCTTCGGCCGTCCGATCGCCGACTTCCAGGCGATCCAGTGGAAGCTGGCCGACATGGCCACCGAGATCGACGCGGCGCGCCTGCTGGCGTACCGCGCCGCCTGGGCGCGGGACAACCAGGACCGGTGTTCGCTCGAGACCAGCATGGCCAAGCTGTTCGCCTCGGAGGCCTGCATGCGAGCGGCGAAGGAGGGCGTGCAGATCCACGGCGGCTACGGCTACATCAACGAGTACACCGTCGAGCGCCTGTTCCGGGACGCCAAGATTACCGAAATCTACGAGGGGACGTCGGAGGTCCAGCGGCTGGTGATCTCGAAAGAGATCCTGAAAGAGGGTTGACATGAAGCCGAAGAACGCCACCCGGACGGCCGCGCAGGGCTCGCGCACGCGGCGCGACTGGGAGGAGAGCACGCTGCACCGCGCGCTCGGCACGAGGCCGGAGCGGCGGGCGACCTTCACCACCGTGTCCAGCCTGCCGATCGAGCGTCTGTACACGGCCGAGGACCTGAAGGACTGGGACCCGGCGACGCGTCTTGGCTTTCCGGGCGAGCCCCCCTTCACGCGCGGCGTCCAGCCCACACTGTACCGGGGACGCCTGTGGACCATGCGCCAGTTCGCGGGATTCGGGACCGCCGAGGACACCAACCGCCGCTTCCACTACCTGCTCGAACACGGCCAGACCGGCCTGTCGGTGGCTTTCGACCTGCCGACCCTCATGGGGCGTGACTCCGACGATCCGCTGTCGGACGGGGAGGTCGGGCGCGAGGGGGTGGCGATCGACACGCTGGCCGACATGGAAGTCCTGTTCAGGGGCATCCCCCTGGACAAGGTCTCGACGTCCATGACGATCAACGCGCCGGCGGCGGTGATCCTCGCCATGTACCTTGCCGTGGCGGAGAAGCAGGGAGTGCCCCTCGACAAGCTCGAGGGGACGGTTCAGAACGACATCCTCAAGGAGTACATCGCGCAGAAGGAGTGGATCTACCCCCCTGCGCCGTCGATCCGCATCATCACCGACATGGTCGGCTTCTGCACGGCGCGGGTTCCGAAATGGAACACCATCTCGATCAGCGGCTACCACATTCGCGAAGCCGGATCGACCGCGGCGCAGGAGCTCGCGTTCACGCTTGCCGACGGCGCCGGTTACGTGCAGGCCTGCATCGACGCCGGGCAGGACGTCGACGCGTTCGCGCCCCGGTTCTCGTTTTTCTTCAATTCCCACAACGACTTCTTCGAGGAGATCGCCAAGCTGCGGGCGGCCCGTAGGATGTGGTGCACGATCATGCGCGACCGTTTCCGCGCCCGATCACCGCGCTCCTGGATGCTGCGCACGCACGTGCAGACGGCCGGGTGCTCCCTGACGGCGCAGCAGCCGTACGGCAACGTGGTCCGGGTCACCATTCAGGCCCTGGCGGCGGTTCTGGGTGGCACCCAGTCCTTGCATACGAACGCCCTGGACGAGACCCTGGCGCTGCCGACCGAAGACTCGGCCCGCATCGCGCTGCGCACCCAGCAGATCATCGCGGAAGAGAGCGGGGTGGCCAACACGGTCGATCCACTTGCGGGGTCGTATTTCGTCGAGTCGCTCACCGATCGCCTGGAGGCGGAGGCCTGGGAGTCCATCCGCTCCATCGATGCGATGGGCGGAATCGTGCCGGCCATCGAGCAGGGTTACCCCCAGCGCGAGATCGCCGAGGCCTCGTATCTCTATCAGAAACAGGTCGACCAGGGCGAGAAGATCGTCGTCGGCGTCAATCGCTACGTCGAAGGGGACACGATGAGGGCGACCCTCCTGAAGATCGGACCGGAGGTCGAGCGCGCCCAGGTGGACCGCCTGCTCTCCGTGCGTCGCGGAAGGGACGCCCGGCGCCACGCCGAGGGCCTGCGCCGCCTGGAGCAGGCGGCGCGGGGCAAAGTGAACCTGATGCCGGAGATCCTCGAGGCGGTGCGGGCCTACGCGTCCGTCGGCGAGATCTGCGAGACGCTGAAGACCGTCTTCTCCGTCTACCAGGAAGGCCGGGTGCATCTGTGAGCCCGGGCGGGCGGCGTGTCCGGCTCCTGATCGGCAAGGTGGGGCTGGACGGCCACGATCGAGGGGCGAAGATCGTGGCCCGCGCCCTGAGAGACGCCGGCTTCGAGGTCATCTACACGGGGCTGCACCAGACTCCGGAGATGGTGGTGGCGACGGCCGTGCAGGAGGACGTGGACGGCATCGGCCTGTCGCTCCTTTCGGGGGCGCACAACACCATCTTCCCCAAAGTGATGAAGCTGCTCGCCGCCAGGAAGAGCGAGGACATCGTGGTGTTCGGGGGGGGGATCATTCCGGAGGAGGACATGCCGGGGCTCCACGAATCGGGCATCCGGAAAATCTTCACCCCGGGGACGACCACTCAGGAGTTCATCGACTGGGTGACGGAAAACGTCCCTCCGCGGCGCCGCTGAGGACCACCTTTCGGCCGCTTCCGGCCTTGGTTTCCTTGACAGGGTGGTTCCTTTGGGCTAGTTTTTGCCGAGGACTATGAAATTCCTCATGGTGAGCGTGGGTCAGGCACGTTATGCGGTCCAGGCCGATGCCGTGAGGCGGATTCTCGACCCGGCCCAGGAGGCGGATCTTCACGTGGACGAGGCCGAGGCCGTGTTCCGCGGCGAGCGCCTTCGGTTGATCGATCTGCACGCCGCGGCCGGCGAGCCGCAGGGGCGCGCCCCTGTGTACCTGCTCCTCGAGGGCTCCCGAAGCCGCGCGCTCGTTCCGGTGGACGGGACCGAGGCGATCCGGGAGGTCCCGGCCACCGACATCGCCCCCCTGCCGCCCTTCATCTTCGCGAGGCCGGGACACGTGTTCCGCGGGGTGTTCTCCGACGGGCCGTCCCCTCGTCTCGTCCTGGACCAGGACGGGATGCTGTGAGCCGGCCCGGCGTCTCCTGGCTCATCCGCTTCCAGGTCGGAGGGGCCGAGGCGGCGCTGCCTCTGGGCGTGGTGCGAGAGGTCGTGGAGTGCCCGCCGGTCGTGCCGGTGCCGGGAAGCCACACGTTCGTGAGCGGCGTCGCCCTCCTCGGCGGAGTGGCCCTGCCGGTCTACGATTTACGGCTGTTCGGCCCATTCTGGTCGACGCCGGCCCCGTCCCGGATGGAACGGACGGAGGCGCCCGGGGAACATCTGATCGTCTGTGACTGGGGCGAGGCCAGGCTGGGACTCCTCGGCGATCGGGTGGACCTGATGGAACAGGCCGGGCGCGTTGCCCTTTCCGATCAGGGGCACGATGGTCGCTGGGCGGTGAACCGGGAATTCGTGAGCGATGTCGTGCGCCGGGACGAGGACTCGGTCATTGTCCTCGATCCGGGAACGCTGTTCGCGTCATTGGGCGTGCCGGCGGCGGGTCCGCCGCGCGCCGTGGAGGATAGCCGGTGAAGACGATCCTGCTGGCCGACGACAGCATCACCATCCAGAAGGTCGTGGAGCTGACCTTCTCCGAGGCCGACTACAGGGTGATCTGCGTCAGCACCGGCGGTCAGGCGATAAAGAAAGTGGCCGAGACGCGCCCCGACATCGTGCTGCTCGACGTCATCATGCCGGAAAAGAACGGCTACGAGGTGTGCGAACAGCTCAAGCGCAATCCCTCGACCCGGGGGATTCCCGTCCTCCTGCTGACCGGAACGTTCGAGCCCTTCGACAAGAAGAGGGCCGACGCGGCCGGGGCGAACGGCCACGTGACCAAGCCCTTCGAGTCCCAGGTGCTGGTGGGAAAGGTCGAGGAGCTGATCGCGGCAACCCCCGCCGTCTCCACCGATGATCAGGGGGGACAGATGGACATCATTTCGGGGGGCGACATCTACCACGTCGATCCGGGCCGCGCGGCCGACGGCCTGCGCGCGTCGCATCCGGCCCCGACCGCCTCCACGCCGGGGCCGGACGCACCCGCGCCAGGGGAATCGGTGCTCCCGCCCTCCCCGCTGGCCCCCGCCCTGCCGCCCTATTCCGCCCATGCGCCGGATCGCGAGGCGGAGGATCGGGAGGAGGGCACGCGTCCGCACCCCGCCATGGCGCCGCCCGATCCGGCCGCCGGCGGATCCTACGTCGGCTTCGCGGACCTCGGCATGGCGGCCGGCATGGACGGAGAGGTCGTCCCCGATCGCTTCGATGATCCGGAATCGGCAACGACCCGGAGCCTGAGGCGCGATGAGGCCGCGCGGTCGCGCGGAGACCACGCAAAGGCAGCGGGGGGCGCGATCGGGGCGGCTTCGGGCGCCTTGGGCACGGAGGATGCGTTCCACGGATCGTTCGAGCAGGAGTTCGACCTCGTCGACGAGGTGCCGGCCGGCGGGCCCGCGACGGCCGGGGAGGACGAGGGGCCTGCCTGGACTCCCCCTCCGGAAGCGCCTCCCGCCGAAACCTGGCAGTCGATGGACGACCTGTCCGCCGGCGAAGGGCCGGACGCCGGTACGGGTTCGACCCCGCCGGCACCGTCGCCGACACCCATGGCGCCGACGGTGGCCGGCAAGGGCGTCGCCCTGACCCCGGAGATGATCGATCTGATCGCCGACCGGGTCGTCGAGCGCCTGGCCGACCGGGTCGTGCGTGAAATTGCCTGGGAGGTGGTCCCCGGCGTGGCGGAAACGCTGGTCAGACGCCGGATCAAGGAGCTGGAGGACAGCCACTCAGGATAGCCCCAGGGCCTCCGCCCGCCCGGCCGCTCCCCCCGGATCCCGCACGCACGAATCGGAACGAACATGGAATTCGAGAAAGCGTTCGAACCAGGAACGATCGAGACCCGCTGGTATGACCACTGGCAGCGGCTGGGTGTGTTCACGGCGCGTGCCGGCTCCGCCCGCCCTCCGTTCTCCATGGTCATTCCACCCCCGAACGTCACCGGCCGCCTCCACATGGGACACGCCCTCAACAACACGCTCCAGGACATTCTTGCCCGCTGGCGGCGGATGAAAGGAGACGACGTTCTGTGGCTGCCGGGGACCGACCACGCGGGCATTGCCACCCAGATGGTGGTGGACCGCCAGCTCCAGAGCGAGGGATCGAGCCGCGAGTCACTCGGTCGCGAGGAGTTTGTCAGGCGGGTCTGGCGATGGAAGGAGGAATACGGGGGGGCGATCATCGGCCAGCTCAAGCGGCTCGGGTGCTCGTGTGACTGGACCCGCGAACGGTTCACCATGGATGAAGGGCTGTCCCGGGCGGTCCGGGAGGCCTTCGTCAGGCTGCATGAGGCCGGGCTCATCTACCGCGACAAGTACATCGTCAACTGGTGCCCGGGGTGCCGGACCGCCATCTCCGACCTGGAGGTGATCCCGCAGGAGACCCAGGGACACCTGTACACCGTGCGCTACCCGTTCGTCGGCGGCGGAGGGGGGATCGACGTCGCGACCACCCGTCCCGAGACCATGCTCGGCGACACCGGGGTCGCCGTGCACCCGGACGACGCACGCTACCGGTCCATGGTGGGGCGCCGTGTCGTCCTGCCCCTGTCCGGGCGCGAGATTCCGATCGTCGCCGACTCCTTCGTGGACAAGGAGTTCGGTACCGGGGCGGTGAAGATCACGCCGGCACACGATGCGAACGACTTCGAAGCGGCCCGGCGCACCGGTCTGCCGCCTCGGGTGGTGATGGACGACCAGGGGCGGATGAACGAGAACGTCCCGGAGCGCTACCGCTCCCTCGATCGGTTCGAGGCGCGGCGCCTCGTGATCGAGGATCTCAAGGCCGGCGGCCACCTGGTCTCCGTGCAGGACCACCTGCACAACGTCGGCCGGTGCCAGCGCTGCCATACCGTCATCGAGCCCTATCTCTCGACCCAGTGGTTCGTCCGCGTTCAGCCCCTGACGGAGGAGGCGATGCGGGCCGTGGCCGATGGGCGCGTGACGTTCACGCCGCCGTACTGGGTCAACAGCTACAACGAGTGGATGGGGAAGATTCACGACTGGTGCATTTCGCGGCAGCTCTGGTGGGGACATCAGATCCCCGCCTGGCACTGCGGCACGTGCGCCGAGATCCACGTGGCGCGGGAGGCTCCCTCCATCTGCCGGCGCTGCGGCGGTCGGGAGCTGCGGCAGGATCCGGACGTCCTGGACACGTGGTTCTCGTCCGGCCTGTGGCCGTTCTCCACGCTGGGCTGGCCCGAGCCGACGGCGGACCTGAGGCGCTACTATCCGACCACCGTCCTGGTCACGGGATTCGACATCCTGTTCTTCTGGGTGTCCCGGATGATCATGATGGGCCTCCATTTCATGCGCGAGGTGCCGTTCCGCCGCGTCTACATCACGGGGCTGGTGCGCGACGCCGAAGGGCAGAAAATGTCCAAAACCCGCGGCAATGTCGTCGATCCCCTCGAACTCATCGATCGCTACGGCGCCGACGCGCTCCGCTTCACCCTGGCCGCGATGGCCACCCCGGGATCCGACCTCCCGCTCGCGGAGGAGCGCATGGTGGGATACCGCGCCTTCGCCAACAAGATCTGGAACGCGGCGCGCTTCGTCCTCCTGAACCGGGGAGGCGGGGAGACGGGGACGTCCCCTCCGTCCCTGCCGGCCCGCGACCGCCTGTCGGTGGCCGATCGGTGGATTCTCAGCCGTCTGTCGCGTCTCGCCCTGAGCGTGGAGGCCAGCCTCGGAACCTTCCGCTTCGACGAGATGTCCAACACCCTGTACCAGTTCCTCTGGCACGAGTACTGCGACTGGTACCTCGAGATCGCCAAGCCGAACCTGCAGCCCGGAGCGGATCCCGCCGATGCGGAGCGCGCCCGGGCCGTCCTGCTGCACGTCCTGGACGCCGTCCTGAGGCTCCTCCATCCTGTGATGCCCTTCCTGACCGAGGATCTCTGGCAGAGGATTCCGCATCGGGGGGACACGATCGCCCTCGCCCCCTATCCGGCGCCCGATCCCGGCCTGATCGACGAAAGGGCCGAGAGGGAGATCGAGCGGATCATGGAGGTCGTCGTCCGGGTCCGCAACATCCGCGCCGAATTGAACATCGACCCGGGCCGCCGGCTGCCCCTCCGATACCGGGCGCACGACCGGGAGGCGCGGGAGGTGATCGCCGGAAACGCGGCGACGATCGCCTCCCTCGGGCGCCTGGAGTCGGTGGAAGCGGCGCCCGATCTGACGGCCCTGGGACCGGCGGCGCGCGCCGTGGTCCCGGGCCTCGACCTGGCCGTCCCCCTCGCCGGCGTCCTCGACCTCGAAGACGAGAAGCGCCGGCTCCTGCGTGAAATCGACAAGCTTATGAAGGAGAGGGAAGCCCACGCGCGCAAGCTCGGCAACGCCGAGTTCGTCGGCAAGGCCAAGCCCGAGGCCGTCGCCAAGGCCCGCCGCATCCACCGCGAGCTGCAGGAGACGATCGACCGCCTCACCGCCACCGTCGAGTCTCTGCGGCTCGGTTGACCGCGTTCCGAAGCGTGTGGGAGAATCCGATCATCCATGCTGGATCCGGAGATCGTGCGTCGCACCGTGCGCGCGGCCATCGAGGAAGATCTGGGCCCGGGAGACCTCACGTCGCGCCTCGTGATCGACCCGGGCGTCCGGGCGAGGGGCACGCTCGTGGCGCGGGAACCCCTGATCGTGGCGGGCCTGCCGGTCGCGCGCGAGGTCTTCCGGCAGCTGGATCCCGCCCTGGGGTTCCGGGAGGACTGCCGGGACGGCGAGGCGCGGACGCCGGGAGAATCGATTGCGATGGTCGAGGGGCAGGCCCGCGCGATCCTCGCGGGTGAACGGACGGCGCTCAATTTTCTGCAGCGGATGTCCGGCATCGCCACGGCGACGCGGCGGGCCGTCGCGCGGCTCGGCGGAGCGCGCGTGCAGATCTCGGACACGCGGAAAACGGCCCCGGGGCTGCGGGCGCTCGACAAGTACGCCGTGCGCAGCGGCGGCGGGACCAGCCACCGCAGCGGCCTCTACGACGCGATCCTCATCAAGGACAACCACAGCCGCCTGGCGGGAGGAGTGGGACCCGCGCTGCGCCGCGCGCGGCAGGGCCTGAAGGGCGAGGCGGCCGGCGCGACCGGCATGGAAGTCGAGGCCTCCACACTGGGCGAGGTCCAGGAGGCTCTCGATGCCGGGGCCGACGCCATCCTGCTCGACAACATGGACCGCGAGACGCTGAGCCGGGCCGTTGCCCTCGCGCGCGGCCGGGCCTTCCTCGAGGTGTCCGGCGGAGTCCGGGAGGACGATGTCCCGACCCTGGCCGCTCTCGGCGTGGACCGGATCTCCCTCGGATCGCTCACCCATTCCGTGCGTGCCGTGGATCTGGCGCTCGACCTGGAGCCGCTGTGAGCCTCGACCCGGCGGCCTCCTCTCTCACGCCCGCCTCCCTGCAGAGGCACTTGCGCTCCGCCGTCTTCGGACATCGCATCGTCTACTATCCGACCATCGGATCGACGAACGACTGCGCCCTGGACCTCGCGGCGGCGGGGGAGCCGGAGGGGGTCATCGTCCTCGCGGAGGAGCAGACGAGCGGACGCGGACGGCGCGACCGGACCTGGAGCTCGCAGCCCCGGATGGGCATCTATGTGTCGCTCATCCTTCGGCCGGAGGTTCCCGCCCCCCGGGCCCCTCTCTTCACGTTCACCGCGGCGGTCGCCGTCGCCGCGGCGCTGCGCGATTCATGCCACGTGCAGGCCGGCATCAAATGGCCGAACGACGTCGTGGTCGGGCGCCGGAAGATCGCCGGAATCCTGGCGGAGAGCCGCGGATCGAGCCCTCGCATCCGGGACATGGTGATGGGCATCGGAGTGAACGTCAACCAGGCTCCGGGTGATTTCGGCTCCCTCGGCGAGCGCGCCACCTCGGCCCGGATCGAGCTCGGAACCCCGGTGGATCGGGCCCCCGTCCTGGCGGCGATCCTGGAGGGGTTCGAGCGACGTTACGGGGCCGTGCTGCGGGGGCAGAGCGCGGATCTGCTCCAGGAATGGGAGTCCATGTCGGCGATCCCGCGCGGCCGCAGAGTCACCGTCGACGGTCCCTCCGGGCGCTGCGAAGGGACCGTGGCGGGGGTGGACGAGGAAGGAGCGCTCCTCCTCGACGGGACCGGGGAGGGCGCGCCGCGGCGCGTGCCGTTCGGTGAAATCGTCCAGTCCTACTGGTCCTAGTCCCGGAGGAGGCGGCATGCTCCTGGTCATGGACGTCGGCAACACGAACACGGTGCTCGGGGTCTTCGAGACGACCCGCCTGGTCGCGCACTGGCGCCTCACGACCGTCCGCGACCGGACGGTGGATGAATACGGGATCCTCTCCCGCAACCTTCTGTCCCTGGCCTCGATTGAAGCGTCCGAGATCGACGGCCTGATCATCGCCTCCGTCGTTCCCCCCCTCAACGGCGTCCTGGAGGCGATGGCGCGCGCCTACTTCAAGATGAAGCCTCTCTTCGTGGAGCCGGGCGTGAAGACCGGGATGCCCATCCTGTACGACAATCCCCAGGAAGTGGGGGCCGACCGGATCGTCAACGGCGTGGCCGCGTTCGAGCGCTGCCGGAGCGCCGCGATCGTGGTCGACTTCGGAACGGCGACCACGTTCGACGCCATCTCCGCGAAGGGCGAGTACCTGGGAGGCGCCATCGCCCCGGGCCTGTCGATCTCGGCAGAGGCGCTGTTCGAGCGTGCCGCGCGTCTGCCGCGCGTCGACATCAGGCGTCCCCCGGCCGTCATTGGCCGCAATACGACCCACAGTCTCCAGGCCGGCCTGTTCCACGGCTATGTCGCTCTGGTCCAGGGAATCCTGGAGAAGATGCGCCGGGAAATGACCCCGCCGGTGCGCACCATCGGCACGGGCGGATTGGTGGCGCCGCTCGAGACGGAGCTCAAGACGTTCCTGGACGATCTCGACCCCAACCTGACTCTGGAGGGGCTGCGCCTCATCTACGAACGGAACCGATGAGCGCGGACGAGGCTCCTGACCCCTACTTCCAGTCGATCGAAGAGGAGTTCGTCCGTCGTCGCGGGGCGGCGATGCTCCTGTCGCCGCGTGACTGGAACCTCATCGCCGAGTGGAAAGCCGCGGGGATCCCGCTGCGCGTGGTTCTCCAATCCATCCGCAACGTCTTCGACGCATTCGAGCGGCGGTCCGCGAAGGGCCGGCGCATCAACTCGCTGTCCTACTGCCGGCAGGAGGTCGCATCGCTCAACGAAATCGACCAGATGGTGCATGCCGTCGAGGCGGGTCGGCCACCGACGGCGGTTCCGGACGCCTCCGGAACCGCCGCGGTCGCCCGGCACCTGGGCAGGCTCCAGCGCCAGCTGCGCTCCGCCATGGCGGTGGCCTCTGGGGCGGGACGCGATCCCCTCGTGAGCGGGCTGGCGCGCGTCGTCTCGGAGCTCAAGAGGCTGCGCAAGGAGATCCGCGGCGGCGTCTTCGATCCGCGGGGGCTGGAGGAGGAGTTGCGCCGGCTCGATGACGAGACGCTCGCGGCCGCCCGGGCGACGCTTCCACCGGAGACGCTCGGGAGCATCGAGCGGGCCTCGCCGGCGGGCGTCGGTCCGGCCCTCGGGCGGATGACGCCCGAGGCTCGTGACCGGACGAGACGGCTGCACGAGGCGCGAAGGATCCGCGAAGTCTGCGCCCTGCCACGCCTGACGCTGTTCGACTGATCCTCGTTCGCCCCGGTTGCCTCACCGTCGCCGGGCGGGGTACCATGAGAGTCACCCCGCGGAGAGCCGGCGTCGCCTGCAGGCGATCGTGCCGTCCACCTGGACCTCGCCCACGACTGCGGCCGGACGCCTGTCTCTTCTGGCGGCGGCTTCATTCACCGCCGGGATCGTTCTTCCGGGGGCCTCCTGGCCCTGCCGCTCGGCCGTCCTCCTCCTCCTCCTCCTCGCTGCTTCGGTGATCCTCGCCGGTCGATCCGGGCTGCCCCGCGTTCTGACTGTCATGGCGGCCCTGGGAGCCGGCATGACGGTGGCGGCGGCCCATCGGGCGGCCGACCCGCTCCCCGGTCTTCTGGCCGCATGGCGGACCCGCGGGTTCGAGGAGCATGTTGTCCCGGTGGAGCTCCAGGGCCGCGCCATCGAGGTGGAGACGCCGGCCGACGGGCGCGTCGCGCTGCTCCTCAGGCTGGAGCGGGCCACGCTCCCGGGATGGGAGGCGCAGCCGATCGCTGCGCTGCGGGCGATCGTGGCCCGCGTGACGTTTCCCGTCTCGGATGATCGGGCCTTGCCGGTGCCACGACCCGGCGACTTCGTCGAGCTGACGGCACGGATTGGGACGCCGAGAACCTTCAGGAATCCCGGGGCGTTCGATTATGCCGCGTATCTCGGTGCCCGTCGAATCGCCCTAGTCGGCAGCGTCAAGAGCATCCGTCTCGTCCGGACCGATCCGCATCGCCGGAGCGTCCTCGCCGGCTTTCTGCCCGAAATCCGCCGGGCGGTCGTGGCGGCACTCGGCAGGGCCGGGGCCGGGCAGAGTGAGGGCACGGTCGCCCTCCTGTCGGCCCTCCTGGTGGGGGAGAGGGACGACCTGCCCGCCGACTTCCAGGAATCCCTGGTCCGTGCCGGCGTCTACCACATCATCGCCCTGTCCGGCTTCAACGTGGCGCTCCTGGCCGGCATCGTGTCGGGCCTTCTGCGCCTGCTGCATGTTCCTCCCTGGTCGCGGCGCCTCCTCCTGGGGATCGTCGTTCTGTCCTACTGGGCCGTCGCCCGCACCAGCGGCTCCATGTCCCGCGCCGCCCTGATGGCGATCCTCCAGATCGGAGGAGCGGCTCTGGGACGGCGCGTCCCGGGAATCGGAGCCATGTCGTCCGCCCTGGTGATCCTGCTGGCCGCCGGCCCGATGTGGATGGACGACGCCGGCTTCCAGCTCAGCTTCGCCGCAACTTTCGGCATCCTGGTCGCCGCCCCGGCCCGGGAAGCATGGGGGGGCGGCAGAACGCCCCCTGGCGCCGGGATCATCGCCCGATCGGTGGGGGCCGCCCGTCGAGGACTCGCCACGTCGCTGCGGATCTCGGCGGCTGCCCTGGCCGGCACGGCGCTCCTGTCGGCGCGACACTTCCAGACACTGACGCCGATTGCCCTGGCTTCCAACGTGATCGCCGTTCCCCTGGCGTCCGCGCTCCTGGTGCTCTCGGTGGGTGCGGCGCTCCTCGAGGGCTTCTGGCACCAAGCCGCGGCAGGGCTGGTCACCGCCTGTGACTTCATGGCCCTGGGGCTCGAGAGGCTCTGCGCCGCCGTGGCTCTCGTGCCCTGGGGCTCGTTCTACGTCATGCCGCCGTCCTGGTCCCTGGTCGTCCTCGGCCTCGCGGCCCTGGCCGGTCTCGCCTTCGGAGGGACGGCGACGCGGCGCGCGGCGCTCGCCCTTCTCCTCGCCGCGATGGCGCTGACCGCGGTGCGAGGGCGCATGCCCCGGCCGACCGGACGTCTCGAGATCGTCGTGCTCGACGTCGGCCAGGGGGACGCCATCGTCGTGCGTTTCCCTCACGGCTCGACGATGCTGGTCGATGCCGGGGGCTTCGCTCGATCGAGCTTCGACGTGGGAGCCAGGCTGGTGGCGCCGGCTCTCAGAGCGATGGGAATTCTCCGGCTGGACGTCCTGGCGATCACGCACGCCCACCGCGATCACCTCGGGGGGGCGCCGGCCATCGTTCGCCAGTTGCGTCCCGCGGCGATCTGGCTCGGCCGGATGCCCCGGGACGACTCGGCGGTCGACGGCCTTCTGGATCTCGCCGCCCGCCTCCGCATCCCGGTCATCTACCCGCGGAGCGGCGTGAGGGTCGGGATGGGCGGGTCCGTGGTCGAGGTCCACAACCCCGGACGGCACGCCGGCCCCGCGTCAGGGGTCTCGAACGATGACTCCCTCGTCCTGCGCCTCGGGCTCGGCGCGAGGCATGCGCTTCTCACCGGAGACCTCGAAAGGGAGGGGGAGGCGACGCTGGCTGCCGTGGGACGGGACCTGACGGCCGAGCTCCTCAAAATTCCGCACCACGGAAGCAGGACGTCGTCCACCAAGGCGTTCCTGCTTCGCGTCCGACCCCGAATCGCGGCGATTTCGGTGGGATCCGCCAACCCGTGGGGGCACCCCGATCGGGAGGTGATCGATCGGCTCGAGACGGAGGGGATCGCCATCGTGCGCACCGATCGCGACGGAGCGGTCCGATTCTCCACCAATGGGCATGTCCCCTGGACCGCACGGCTCCTGACCGCGGAGGGGGACGAAGGGCCTAGGGCTCTCAGAGAGTCGGAGCGGTCGGAATGACGCAGAGCAGAAAGATGAGCAGGGCGAGAACGGCCACGACCACGCGCGCCGCGCCGAGGCCCTCCTGTTCCTCGAGGACGGGTGGGTGCCCCGTGCCGATGATCGCCCAGATCACACCGAATACGACCAGGTGGTAGCCGCCCAGGAACACTCCCAGGACGACCAGGAGGACCGTCCCGACCCGCGAGACCGTCCGGTGGGCCCGCCGGGAGAGCGCGTAAAGCACGTGCCCTCCGTCGAGCTGTCCAATCGGCAGCAGGTTCAGGAAGGTCGCCAGGAGCCCGACCCAGACCGCCACGACCACGGGATGGATCTCGACGACGTCCTTGGGACCGATGCCCGGGTAGTGCAGGATCAACGCGAGGCTCAGCAGCGGACAGGGAGGAAACCCGATCCCTCCCGGCCGCGATCCCTCGGGAAGAAGGCGGGAGAGGGACAGACCGTAGGCGAGCAGGGGCAGTGCGACGACGAATCCGGCAATCGGCCCGGCCACGCCGATGTCGAACAGGGCGCGCCGCGAGGTGAATGGCGCGCGGATCCGGATGAGCGCCCCGAACGTTCCGATGAGCGGCGGACCCGGGATGAAGAACGGCAACGACGCGTCGATGCCGTACATCCGACAGGCGACATAGTGCCCCATTTCGTGCGCCCCGAGGATCAGGATGAGGCTGGCCGAATACGGCCATCCGAGGCCCCACAGGGAAGGACTGAGAAGGACGTCCTTCAGGAGCGTGAAGTCGTCGAGTGTCAGGAGCGTGCCGGCAATCAGGGTCGTGAGGACCGTGAGGAGGAAACAAGCGACGTTGACGGAAGGGGGGAAAGGGCGGCGGGCTCGATCGGGGCGGGAGGCTGACGGAGGAGGCACCGAGGAGCTGGCCGGCAGGGTCCCGTATTCGAGAATCCGTGGCTCGTGATCCATCGCCACGGCATTCTACCGCGGGCTTGGCTATCTCAGGTTGCGGAGGTTCTTTCCGGGCTTGAAGCGGATCGTTTTTCCGGGGGGGATTCGGACCTCGGTCCCGGTACGAGGGTTCCGCCCAATCCCCTTCTTTCTAGGCTTGACCTGGAAGACGCCGAATCCCCGCAGCTCGATCCGGTCGCCCCGGCGCATCGATTCCTTCATGGCGTCGAGGATCGCTTCGACGGCCACAACCGCCTTGACGCGAGTGATATCGGCGTTCTTGGCGACATTATTAATGATGTCGGTCTTGATCATTCCACGCCCCCCCGATCGATTCCACCCGGAAACATTCGTAAGTTGCTGAAATTATAGGCAGCTACGACGAGGGCTGTCAAGAGGGCGCGAAGGGCCGCCTGTGCTATATTCCGTTGGGCTTCAACAATTTGCGCCGGGCTCCTGGGAGTTTGAACCGTGCCGCTTCCCGTGGTCGCTATCGTCGGTGCGCCGAACGTCGGCAAGTCCACTCTTTTCAACCGCATGCTCGGTCGACGCAAGGCGATCGTCTCGGACATGCCGGGGGTCACGCGCGACCGTCTCGCGGCGGAGTGCGACCTGTTCGGCAGGAAGATCACCCTGGTGGACACCGGAGGAATGGTGAGCGGATCGACGGACGGCCTGACGGGGAGGATCCGGGAGGAGGCCCTCAAGGCGGTCGACGAGGCGGATGTCATCCTGTTTCTGATGGATGCGCGTGCAGGCCTGACGCCGCTCGACCTCGAGGTCGCACGGGTTCTGCGCGCCGCGGAGAAGCCGATCATCCCCGTCGCAAACAAGGTTGACGCGGCCCGGCTGGAAGGGATCGAATTCGAGGTCTACCGTCTCGGTCTCGGCGACGTGGTGGCCGTCTCCGCCGAGGAGGGGCGGGGCCTGGATGAGCTCGTGGACGGAATCGTTCGCGCTCTACCCGAGGCCCCCGCGGAGGCCGGGCAGACGGGCGTGCCGGTGGCGATCGTCGGCCGCCCGAACGTGGGCAAGTCCTCCCTGTTCAATCGCCTGGTGAAGGAGGACCGTGTCCTGGTCAATCCGGTGGCCGGGACCACGCGCGATCCCATCGACGCCACGTTCGTGCATGCCGGCACGACCTACCGGATCATCGACACGGCGGGGATCCGGAGGCGCGCCCGCCGAGGAGAGGACATCGAATGGGTGAGCGTCCTGAAGGCGCGCCAGGCCCTCGAGGAGGCCGAGCTCGCCGTCGCCATGGTGGACGCCAGCGTCGCGATCGGGCATCAGGATCTCGCGATCGTCGGCCTCATCGGCCTGCAGCACGTCCCCGCCGTCGTGGCCGCGAACAAGATCGACCTCGTCGGCCGTCAGCGGGGGTCCGTCGAGTCCCGGCTGCGGGAGATCCGGGCGGCGATGGGCTTCTCGGCGCATGTCCCCATCGTCTCCGTGTCGGCCCTGACGGGCGAGGGAGTCGGGGATCTTCTGTCCGCGCTCCAGGGGATCCGGGAGGAAAGCCAGAAGCGGTTTTCGACCGCCGATCTCAACCGCGCGCTTCAGGAGATCCTGAGCGAGAAGCAGCCCCCCGCCGACCGCGGGAGGGAGGTGCGCTTCTACTCCATGACGCAGGTGGGAGGGGCGCCTCCCCGATTCCTCGTCTTCGGCAATGGAAGGCAGGTCCCCGAGCCCTATCGCCGCTTCATGGCGGGCCGCCTGCGCGCCCGTCTCGGGATCTTCCGCTCTCCCCTGGTCCTCAGCTTCAGGCGGCGCGGGCCGGTTCGTTGACACCCCCCGGATCGGGTGTTATATTCGCCCGCCCAGCGGAGGTTGAATGGTCCTCTTCAACTATTCGACCCGCGAGCTGACGGCCAAGATCGTCTACTACGGGCCGGGGCTCTGCGGGAAGACCACCAACCTCCAGTTCATCTATGAATCCCTTCCCGACAACGTCAAGAAAGGAAAGATGCTGTCCCTGGCGACCAAGACGGATCGGACGCTGTTCTTCGATTTCCTGCCGATCGAGCTGGGGAAGATCCGCGGCATGAAGACTCGTGTTCAGCTCTACACCGTGCCGGGACAGGTGTTCTACAACTCCACGCGCAAGCTCGTCTTGAAGGGTGCGGACGGCGTCGTGTTCGTGGCCGATTCGCAGGCCAAGATGGTGGAGGCCAACGTGGAGAGCTACAAGAACCTCGAGGACAACCTGCGCGAGATGGGACTGCGGATCGAGGAGACCCCCCTCGTGATGCAATTCAACAAGAGGGACCTGCCTCATCTCGCCTCGATCGAGGAGATGAACACGCAGATCAACCGCCACAACGCGCCGTTCTACGAGGCGGTGGCGACGACGGGAATCGGCGTCGAGGATACTCTGAAGGCGATCACCAAGCTGGTGCTGAACAACCTGGCCGCGAAGTACAAGCTCGACGGCGCGGGCATGGCCCCGGAGGCCGAATCGCCGTCGCGCGCGGGCAGCGGGCCGGCCGCGGCCGACCTCGCCGCGCCACCCGCCAGGCCCTCCGCACCGGGTCCGAGGGGGGTGTCGCCGGCCATTCGGCCGGTGGTCCCCCCGCGTCCGGCGCCCGCTCTCGAGCCGGATGACCTGGCGCTCGAGATCCTCGAGACGGATGAGCCCGCCCCCGCACCGCCTCCCGTGCGCGCCCCGCGGCCCGGTCGGGGAACCCCGGTCCCCGCGCCGCCGCGGGCGGTCGCGCCCCCGTCGGAGGACCTCCTCGAGCTGGTCGAGGACATCGACTTGCCCGACCTGGTCCAGTCGGAAGGGGATTCGGTGGATCTGGGATCCGACCTCCTGCAGGAGCTGGAGGATGAGCCCATGCCCGTGGCGGCACGCGCGGGCGCCGGCCGGCCGGCGCCCCGTTCCCCCGCGGGCCTGCGCGTCGTGGGGGAGCCGTCCGTGGCGGAGGAGCCCCTGGACCTCGAGGAGCCGATCGACCTCGAGGAGGGTTGGGACCCGTCCCCGGGCGGTCCGGACCGGCCTTCCATCGACGTGGGCGCCCTGTCTCCCGGGCAGGAGCGCACCATCGACGTTCCGGTGGCGGCGACGGTCGACGGGAGGACGGTGCGCCTCAACCTGAAGGTCACGATTCGCCTGTCGCGCTGATTCCGCCCGCATGATACCGGACGCCGCACCTCCGTCGGCGCGGGCCCTCCGACGGGCGCCCGAGCGGCGCGAAGTGGCGCTCCTCCTCGGGATCATTCTGCTGCTCAACATCCCGGGAGGCATGCTTCAGCTCGCCAACCTGCGTTTCGGTCTTCTCGTGACCCAGCTGGGTTTCATCGCCGCACCGGTCTTCCTGGCGATCCGCGTCTTCTACCTGGACGGCCGGGCCATTCTGCCGCTGCGGCGGCCGCGAGCCTCCGACCTCTGCGGCGCCGTGCTGGGGACGGCCGGCATGAACCATGTCCTGAACTACGCGGTCCTCTGGCAGGACCGCTTCTTTCCGCTTCCCGGCCTGTGGAAGACGCTCTTCGAGGACCTCGCATCCTTCGACGGCCCCGGAGAGTTTCTCGTTCTCCTAGTCGTCGTCGCCGTGGTTCCTTCCGTGTGCGAGGAAATCCTGTTCCGGGGCTTCGTTCATGCGGGGCTCCTGCGGGAGTTCGAGAGCGCCCCGAAAGCGATCGTGGCGGGCGCCGTGGTCTTCGCCGGATTTCACCTGAACCCGTGGCGTTTCTCGGTGCTCCTGGTGATCGGCCTGTTCCTCGGCTTCCTGGTGCACCGGACGGGGAGCCTGTTGCCCGCCATGCTGGCGCACGCGCTCAACAACGGCCTGTCCCTCGGCCTGGCCGGCCTGGACGCCGGCTCGCAGGCCGTCCTGCTCCATTCCTCTTGGGTGCACGTCGCTTCGGCCGCATGCCTCGCCGGCGCGGCGCTCCTCCTGCGCCCGCGGCACCGGTGGTCGCCCGGGCCCATGCTATAATTCTTTCCCTTTTGCGAATTCCTGAGGAGGATCCTGGATCATGACGCGTGCCCGCGCCGCGGCCTTCGTGGCAGCCGCCTTCCTGTGTGTCGCTTCCCGTCCCGCCATGTCGGACGGGCTCCTGTTCAGCGTCTATCCCTCCTACGGGGCGAAGTTCGACATCGGCTCGGGGAAATTCTCCCTGGTCACCAACATGGTCGTCTACAACATCAGCGGGCAGGCGTTCAGCGACGTGACCTTCAAGCAGACCTACCCCGATGGCGTGAGCGTGAAGGAGACCTACCAGCGCGACATCGGCACCGAGGCCACGGGCGAGCAATCGTCCTCGCGCAAGGTCGAGGGGAACGCGTTCTACGCGAGCATGCCCACCTTCAAGAACCGCATGTACGCCGTGATCCCCAACGAGCTGGTGCTCGCCCGGCGGCTGAACGAGATCACCTTCCCGGGCGTAGAGATCTCGTACGCCGATGCCGCCGGACAACGTCAGACCGCCAAGATGCCGGACAACACGTACGACCTGTTCATCTATTCGAACGTGGTCGGCGGCCTGGAGCGCTTTCTCAACAAGTACAACAACATCACCTTCAATTTCGCCAAGGCGGTGCCGAATCGCAAGGAATGGGAGTTCGCTCCCGTCGCCGCCAGCGCGCAGGGACGCTTCCCGACGGGGGTCATCGGGACGTTTCCCGGAGAGAACCAGTACAGCGGACACTTCCGGCTTCGCAGCGGTCCCCCCGGGGACAACATCCAGCTCGTGGTCATCTACAGGCCTGCCCAGAAGAACGAGCGGCTGGAGGACAAGGAGGCGCTCCTCAAGAAGCTGCGAGAGTACCTGCGCTGGTGCGGGGAGTTCGATGTCTCACAGGAGGGACTCCAGGTCAATCGTGGCGAGTGGAAGAAATACGCCGAGGCCTGGACCATCGACGGACGCTGGGTGGACACCATCAAGAACAGGCTGGGCGAGGGGCCGCTCAAGGCCAAGGTCTTCTGGGGCGGCCGCGAGGACGTTGAATACTACGTCCTGGCACTGGCCCACGGCCGCACTCTCGGGACCGACAGCGCCAACCCCAGTCCGGAGAAAGAGGCGCAACTCGCCGCCGAGATCGACCAGATCCTGGATTCCTTCAAGTCCTCGATCGTCCCGCTTTCCTACGAGCGACACCGGTAGGAGCCTGTCCTGGGACCCCGTCCGGCCCGGCACGCCGCGGGGCGACGCGGCGGGGGACGGAGCGGGCCCCTCCGGGAGCGGGGGGGTCACAGGGGAGGGCGCGGGCTGCGGCCCCGCGACGTTCTCCGTTGCAAACACCTCGATGCGCGCCGACTCCGACCACGATCCACGGGGAAGGGCGGCCTGCGCGCAGAGCTCATCCAGGGTCTTTTCGGCCGTCCAGCCCTTCCCGGCCAGGAGCGCCGGCAGGAAGAGCGCCCGGCGTCCCCACTTCTCCAGAAACACGCCCCGGCCGTCGAGTCGCATCTCCGCGGGCCCCGAAACCCTGGTGCGCGCTCCGATGATGTCGAGCTCGATGACGGTCTCGCCCAGATCGATGTCCGTCAGCGGCAGGAAGCGCGGATCCCGGGTGGCGGCACGGCGCGTGAACACGATGACCTGCTGGTACAGAGGACGCGACGACTCGATGTCCCCCTGCATGCCCCGGACGCGCCCTGCCTTCTTCAGGGTCACGAACAGGCCCCGCGCGGCTGTGAGACACGGCGTGAACGCGTAAGCCTCCAGATCGGCGTCCTGGATCGGATGGTTGGTGAGATGACCGGCCAGCGTCCGCCACGCCAGGCGCAGGAGCGTGTCACGCTCCGAGGAATCGAGCGGCCTGGCGCTGCAGTCCGGCGCGGATTCCGGGGTCGCGGCGGGTGTCGCGGCGGCGGCCGGCCCCTCTCCGGGCGCCGGACCCGGAGGCGCGGCATCCTGAGCGCGCGCTCCGGAGACGATCCCGGCGATCAGGAGAATCAGGATGCCGCAGCGTCCGGCCATCAGCTTCGACTATAGCACCCGCTCCCGTCTCCGTCGAGACACCGGGAGGCGCCGGCACGGTCCGGTCGCCGAGTTGACGACCTGGAAGCGCGTGCTATAATCCGCGCCCTCATCGTGTTCCGGACCCCTCTCATGAAGGAGACGTCAAACCACATGCGAAAGCCGGCGGACGTGTTGAAACTGGTCAAGGACCATGACATCAAGATCATCGATCTGAGGTTCATGGACATGCCCGGGCTGTGGCAACATTTCTCGGTGCCCTCCCACGAGCTGACGGAGAGCAGCTTCGAGGAAGGGTTCGGCTTCGACGGGTCCTCCATCCGCGGCTTCCAGGCGATCCATGAGAGCGACATGCTGGTCGTGCCCGATCCCGAGAGCGCCTTCGAAGACGCGTTCACGGACGTGCCGACCCTGAACCTGATCTGCAACGTCGTCGATCCGGTCACCAAGCAGCGCTACGTTCGCGATCCGCGAGGCATCGCGCAGCGCGCCGAAAATTATCTCCAGTACACGAAGATCGCCGACACCGCCTATTTCGGCCCGGAGGCCGAGTTCTTCATCTTCGACGATGTGCGATTCGACCAGCAGGCCCACTGCGGCTACTACTACCTGGATTCGATCGAGGGGCAGTGGAACTCGGGGAGGAAGGACGACAAGCCGAACCTGGGCTACCGCATGCGTCACAAGGAAGGGTACTTCCCCGTGCCGCCGCACGACCATTTTCAGGACCTGCGCACGGAGATGGTGCTGAACCTGGAGCGTGCGGGCATCACCGTCGAGGCGCACCATCACGAGGTGGCCACGGGCGGCCAGATGGAGATCGACATGCGCTTCGACAGCCTGACGCGTGCCGCCGATCACCTGGTCATGTACAAATACATCGTCAAGAACACCGCCACACGGCGGGGCCGGACGGTGACCTTCATGCCCAAGCCGCTGTTCGGGGACAACGGCTCCGGCATGCACTGTCACCAGAGCCTGTGGAAGGCGGGCAAGAACCTGTTCGCGGGGGACGGGTACGGCGGATTCTCGCAGCTGGGGCTCTGGTATATCGGGGGGCTCCTGAAGCACTCGCCTGCGCTGGCGGCGATCATCGCCCCCACCACCAACTCCTACAAGCGCCTGACGCCCGGGTTCGAGGCGCCGGTGAACCTGGCTTACTCGCGGCGCAATCGTTCCGCGGCGATCCGCATCCCGATGATCTCGAACAGCCCTGCGGCGAAGCGGCTGGAGTACAGACCCCCCGACCCCTCCTGCAATCCCTACCTGGCGTTTTCCGCGATGCTGATGGCCGGCCTCGACGGCATCGAGAACAAGATCGATCCGGGGAAGCCCCTGGACAAGGACATCTACGGCCTGGGTCCCAAGGAGCTGAAGGAAATTCCGTCCCTTCCCGGATCGCTGGAGGCGGCCCTCGGCCACCTCGAGAAGGACAACGATTTCCTGCTCAAGGGGGACGTGTTCACCGAGGACAACATCGGCATGTGGATCGAGTACAAGCGGGAGCGCGAGGTCAACCCGATGCGTCTGCGTCCCCACCCCTACGAGTTCGCCCTGTACTTCGATATCTGATTCCGGGCGTGCTCTGTTCCCGCGGCGGAGCCCCTTGAGCGGCAGGACGGGCGACGGTCGCGGGGGGGCTGTGCGTGGCTGATACGGGAATCGACAGGGTGCTCGGGGCGCTCCTGCCGGCGGACGAGGCGGCCCGTCTCGTGGAGCACGTGCGCCGGCTCCCGGATCCCGACTCCGCCCTGCGCGCGCTGGCCAGGGTCCGGGAGGACAGCGGCCGGCCCCTCGAACCATCCCGAATACTGAATTTCATCACCCTTGCAGGCTTCAGCCCCTACCTCGCGTCCCTCCTGGTCCAGAATCCCGAGTTTCTGGACGCTCTCCCGGCGAGCGGGGGGCCTCGCGCCTCGCCGACCCGCGCCGATCTTGATGAGGAGCTGGCGCGCTTCGTCCATCTGAATGCGGCACAGGATCCCTCGCTCGTCCTGAGGCGCTTCAAGAAGCGCGAGCTGCTGCGCATCGTGCTCGCCGACATCCTGCGCCAGTTCGATCTTCCCGCCGTGACGCGGGCCCTCTCCCTTCTGGCCGACGTGCTGGTCGATAAGGCGGTGCGCATAGCGCGCCTGGGCCTCGAGAACCGGTTCGGCCGGCCCGCCTGCAGGGACGACCAGGGCCACCCCGAGGAGGCGACGTTCGCCGTCGTCGCGCTGGGGAAGCTGGGAGGGGAGGAGCTGAACTACAGCAGCGACATCGATCTCCTCTACCTGTTCTCGCGAGATGGCGAGACCGGCGGCATCGACACGTCCGGGCGGGGCTCGATTTCCAACAAGGAGTTCTTCTCGCGGCTCGCCACGGACGTGACGCGACTCGTCTCGGGCGGTGGACCCGAGGGGCAGGTGTTCCGCGTCGACCTCGGGCTGCGTCCCGGCGGCGCGGACGGAGAGATGGTCATCCCGCTCGCTGCCGCGGCGGCCTATTACCGGAACTGGGCCGAGACGTGGGAGCGCCAGGCCCTGATCAAGGCGCGGCCTGCCGCGGGCGACCTCCTCCTGGGGCGCCGATTCGTGGAGAGCGTAGAGCCCCTGGTGTACGCGTCCGTCCCGGATCCCTACGTGATCCTGGAGATCGGCGAAATGAAGGACCGCATTGACGCCCGGCTCGGATCGAAAGGGCGTTCGGAAAGCGACATCAAGCTGGGACGCGGCGGCATCCGCGAGCTGGAGTTCGGCGTTCAGGCCCTGCAGCTGCAGCACGGAGGCAGGGATCTCTGGCTGCGGCAGGGGAACACCCTCCTGGCGCTCCACCGGCTCGCGGACAAGGGGTTCGTCCACGATGAGGAGCATGCGTCCTTGAGCAAGGCTTACGTGTTCCTGCGCGATCTGGAGCACCGCCTGCAGCTGGGGGAGAACCGCCAGACGGCAAGCCTGCCAAGCAGCCCCCGCGAGATCGGCCTGGTGGCGCGGAGGATGCGCCTGCACGAGGCGGCTCCAGGCCGCGAGGTCGAGACGCTCCTCGGGATCCTCGAGGCGCACCGCGAAGCGGTGCGGCGCTTCTACGATTCGGTGACCGGGCAGGCGGCGCAGGTGCGGCTGGACGAGGAGAGCGCCGATCCCTGGCTCGATCGGCTCGACGACGAGTCGCTCATGGACCTGCTGCGGCGGTCCGGGATCGACGATCCCATCACCGTGCTGAAGCCGGTCCGGCTGATCCGGAAGCACCTCCAGGCGGCGGCCGCCGCCATCGAAATCCGCCGGGCCATGCGACGAAGCGGACCCCAGCTCCTGACGTCGGTGGTCCGCTCGGTCAATCCGAGGCGAGCCCTTCAGAACCTGGAACGCCTCCTCTCGTCGCTCGCCGAGCAGGACGGAGGCCTCCTGCGGTTCCTGAGCCGGCGCGACATCCTCGCGCCGACCGTTCGTCTGCTGGGCCGGAGCGACCTGCTCGCCGGCATCCTGATCCGACAGCCCGGAATCCTGGACGCCCTGGAAGACCGCCGCCGGATCGTCCGCGCGCCGGGCAGGGAGGAGTATCTGAGGCTGTTCCGGCCGGTGCTGCGGCTCCCGGGGGACGGGCGGGCCCGGGCCGCCGACCTGCGTCGCCGCCACCAGGAAGCGCTGGCGACCATCGCCATCCGCGACATCAACCGGCAGGCGACGCTCCGCGAAGTCCTGAAGAGCCTGTCGGATCTGGCGGAGGCGATCCTCGACACGACCTTCAGCCTGGCCCGGCAGGAACTCGCGCGGGGGAGACGGGGCGGCCCGCGCGGTCTGCGCGTGGCCGTTCTCGGACTCGGTCGACTCGGATACCGCGAGATGGACTATGGCTCGGACCTGGATCTGGTCTTCCTCCTCGACGCGCCCGAAGATCGGCCCGATCTCCGCCGGGCGGCCCGCGTCTGGTGCGAAGGTGTGGTCCGCATCCTCTCGACGCTCAGTCGCGATGGACAGCTCTACAGCGTCGACCTCAGGCTCCGCCCATCGGGCGGGGAGGGAGAGCTCGTCGCTTCGCTCGAGGGGATCGTGGACTATCTGCACGGCGCCGCCGATGTGTGGGAGAAGCTGGCGTTCCTCAAGGCGAGGCCTGTGGCGGGAGACCCTGTCGTCGGCGCGCGCGCGGGCGAGACGGTGGAATCGGCTCTCCTGGAGTCCGTCCGCGGGCGCGGGCCGGGGACGCTGGCGGCCGACGTCGAGGCGATGCGCCGCCGGCTGGCGGAGCTGGCGGAGGACGGGGCGACGCCGAGCGTCAAGCTGAGCGAAGGGGGATTCTACGATCTGGACTTCATCATCGAGCTCCTGCAGCTGCGCCACGGCGTGAGAAGCCCGTCCGACAAGGACACCCTGCGCCTGCTCACCCACCTGCACCGGCTGGGTCACCTCAACGACCGTCAACTTCAGGTCCTGTACGAGGCGTACCTCTTTTTCCGGGCTCTCGATCACGAAATGCGCCTGATCTGGCAGAGGCCGCTCAAGAGCCTGCCGGACGATCCCATGCGGCTCGCGGAGCTGGCGCTGGCCTTCGAAGGGGACCCCGAGGCTGGCCGTCCGGAGCGCGCCCGCAGCCTTCAAGATGCATTCCGGAGGCATGCGGCCGCCGTGCGCTCGGTCTACGAGGAGATCGTGCGCTAGGAGCCTCCTAGCGAACCTCGAAGTCCCCCTCCACGACGGCGGATCGGTTGCCGGCGCGATCGGTCGCTTCGACACGAATGTGGTGCCGGCCGGGCCGGAGGCTCCGCGGGTCGAGGCCCTTGGCCAGGCCGCGATCGGGATCGAACTCCGCGTCCTGAGGAAGGCCGTCGATCGCAAACGTCACCCCGTCGAAGTTCAGCCCCTTCCCTTCGTCCTCCACGCGCGCCTGCACGGCCACCCGCCGCGGCAGGCCGCGCGAACCAGGCGCCGGCCGCACCTCGAGTATCTCCGGAGGCGAAGCGTCCTGCAGGAGGGCGAACCGCCCGTAGCGCCTGAACCGAAGGGCGATGCGGGCCCCTCCGGCATCGATGTCCCCCCCTTCGAAACCCCAACGCTCCCGGCCCGAATCATAGCGATAGATGCCGAGCGATTCCGGCGGCACCGCTCCCGGGATGAGATCGAACGCCAGTGTGGCCGGATCCTTGAGCGCCTCCCCGTCAGGAAGGAGATCGACCGCCTCGGAGACGGCCGGCAGCAGTCCGGGTCCGGCGATCGATTCGGTCCGCACCACGAGCGGCCCTGTGAAGAACCTGGCGCCGGCCGGCAGGGTCAGAGCGAACCCGGGTCCCTCGTACTGGAGCGGGCGATCCACACCGGCCCAGCGGACGTCCAGAACCAGGGGGATGGTGGGCCCTGGGTCGCCGCCTGCGACCGTGAGAGGCGACCGTCCGGCGATCTCCTCATAGGAGACGGCCGCTCCCCAGAGCCGGTCCGAGCGGTAGGTGAGAGGCAGAACCGGGGTCGTGGCGGTTCCGGCCACGAGGCGAAGGGAGGGGTTGGCCAGGATGTCGGCCTGCGCCAGGATGTCCAGGAAGGAGGGCCAAGCGTCCAACCGGGGCGGCTCGTCGGGCGGACTCAAGGGCCGCGCCGGAGGGCCGGCGAGGATGCGCCACGGGCCGGGGACGCCGTCCCGCGTCTCCCGCACGCGCACCGCACGCGACCGCGCCCCCGGGGCGGCGTCACGGCGGCAGCGGGCCTCCCCCTGGCTGCAGGTCATCGTTCTGAAGTCGTTCTGCTCGTCGTCCCAGAACTCCCCCTCGACCGTTCGCGCCGGCGAGGGAGGACATCCGGGGGCCCCCGCTCGGGTCGGAGTCGTCGCCGGTCGAGCCGGTTCGCCGGCAGGGAACCGGACGATCACCGACGCGTGGCCGGGATCTTCCTCGTCCCATGCCAGGCTCTCGGCCGCGGCCGGGTGGCCGACCTGGATGCAGATGCGGGCGCGCGATCGATTGCCGGCGCTGTCCACGACGGAGACGTCCATCATGTGGGGGCCCGGCTCGAGATCGAGGGCTCCGGGGTAGCCGGCGGCGGGCCGGCTCTCCGGTGGAGCGGTCGCGGGGGACAACTCATTTCCGGGAAGGCGGACCAGGCGGTACGTGAATGCGGCCGGTCCCAGACGGCTGGTGCGATGGTCATAGATCAGGCCCGCTTGCGGAAACTGCCCGAAGCCGAATGAGTGAAACTCGAGGCGGTAGCGCGCGCCTCCGTCGATCGCCATGTCGACGCAGCGCACGCCGGAGCGGCCGCTGCTGCCGGCCGGGTCGTAGGCGCGCACGGCGGCGACGAAGGGACCGCTCACCCGGACCGGGTGCCCCGTCGTCCGCGCCCCGTCTCCCCCTGCCCGGAGGGGATAGACCTCCTCCCGCTTCTCGCCGTCGATGAAGGTCGAGGGGGCGACCGAGGTAATGGTGAGCGATTCCAGAACCGGCGGCCGACTGTCTTTGGGCCATGGCAGGCCCGCGTCGAACGGGTCCATCGGCGCGTCACCGCGATCGCGCACCTCGAAATGGAGGTGCGGCAGGCCCACCCCCGACTCCCCGGAATAGGCGATGATCTGGCCGCGGCGCACCCGGACGGGCGGGTCGAGGTAGATGTCGCCGGGATAGCGCGTATGCGCCTCCGCCTGGCGACGCGCGACCCGGCGCTCGAGCTTCAGCACGGCGTCCTCGTATCTCTCGAGATGCCCGTATACGCTGACCCGGCCGTTCGGGTGCCTCAGGTAGAGCGCCCGGCCATAGCCGCGCCATTCCACCTTGAGCCGGAACACCACGCCGGCGTCCGCGGCGCGGACCCTGTAACCGGTGCCGCCGTGGGTCGAGATATCGATGCCGGCGTGCAGGTGGTCGTAGCGGTACTCGCCGAACGTCGAGAGGAGCACGCCCGGGATCTCCAGAGGCCACAGGAGGGCCGCGCCGGCCGGGGCCAGGGGGAGGAGCGAGGCGCACACCACGAGAAGAAGTGGGCCGCGCCGGTGTCGCAGGACTCTGAGCCAGGGCCGCATCGGGTTCGCATTGTAGCGGCAAATGTTTGACTTAGTCTTTTGCCTTCCATTATCATCGCCGCCTCTCGGCCCAACACTCCATGGCGGCCGGACAAACATCCGATGGCTGGCGATCCCTTCAAAGAGTTCACAGTCAAGCGCAAGAAAGGGGAGACGATCTATGTCGAGGGGGATCTCGGCACGGAGATGTTCGTCGTCCAGTCGGGCGTCGTCCGCATCTTCCGTGCTCTCGGGGGCGTGAAGCAGGAGCTCGCCATCATGGAGAAGGGAGACTTTTTCGGGGAGATCGCGGTCCTGGAAGGGCTGCCCAGGACGGCCTCCGCCGAAGCCCTGGACGCCTGCGAGCTGATCGAAATCAACAGCGCCACGTTCGACAAAATGATCCGCGGCAACATCGAGATCGCCGTGCGCATGCTGCGCAAGCTGAGCAACCGCCTGCAGGAGGCCAACCGGAAGATCGAGATCCTGGGGAGGGCGACGGCGTCCGGCCGGCAGGCGCCCCCGACCGCCCGCGTCGCGGCGGTCGACATGGATCAGCCGTCCGAGGCCCCGCCCCCGGCGGCGGGAGCGCCCCCGGCGGACGGCGTGCAGGCGGCCCCGAAACCGATCGCGGAGGTCCAGGTTCCCGAGGGGGCGCTGGCGCTCCTCGTCCTCGACGGCGGCTCGCGCCACTTCCCGATCACCACCGAAACGTCGCTCATCGGTCGGTACGACCCGGTGACCGGGATGCGTCCCGAGATCGACCTGACCCAGGTCGACATGAATCGCTCCGTGTCGCGCCGCCACGCCCGCATCGTGCTCAAGGACGACACCTTTCTGTTGTCGGAGGAGGTCGGCGCCCTGAACGGCACCTTCGTGAACGGCCAGCGCCTCGCGACGGGCACGCCCGCGCCGATCGTGAGCGGCGACAAGGTCGGGCTGGGGATGGTGTCCCTGACCTTCAAGACCTCGGCCCGATCTCCGGCCCGCCGGCCTGCCGGCCCCGGCCAGGCCTGAGGAGCCCTGCGTGCCACATGCCGACCTGCGGGCCTTCATCGAGGCGCTCGAGGCGCGCCGCGAGCTCCGGCGCGTGCGCGAGCCGGTCAGCGTCGACCTGGAGATCAGCGCGGTGACCGATCGCGTCTCGAAGTCTCCCGGTGGAGGGCCCGCCCTGCTGTTCGAGCGGCCCGAGGGGCACGATATCCCCGTCCTGATCAACGCCCTCGGTTCGATTCCCAGAATGAAGATCGCCCTCGAGGTCGATTCCCTCGATGCGTTCGGCGAGCGGGTCGACGCGCTTCTGGAAGGGAAGGCCCCTGCATCCTTCCTCGACAAGATCAAGATGCTGCCCAAGCTGAAGGACCTGGCGGACCTGTTTCCCGTGGTGGTCAAGAAGGCGGCCTGCCAGGACGTGATCGAGCGCGATCGCCCCTCGCTCCTGGCCCTGCCGGCGATCAAGTGCTGGCCCAAGGACGCGGGACGCTACATCACCCTGCCCCTGGTGTTCACCCACGACCCGGAAACCGGCAAACGCAACTGCGGGATCTACCGGATGCAGGTCTTCGACGACACCACGGCCGCGATGCACTGGCAGATCCACAAGCACGGCGCGCACCACCACCGGCGCGCCGAAGAGCGCGGCCGGAGGCTCCAGGTCGCATGCGCCATCGGCGCCGATCCCTCGCTGGTGTTCGCGGCGGCGGCCCCCCTGCCGGACGATGTCGACGAGATGTTTCTTGCCGGTTTCGTGAGGCGCGAGCCTGTGTCGATGGTCAAGGGGGTCACCGTGGACCTGGAGGTACCGGCGTCCGCGGAGATCATCCTGGAGGGGTACGTGGACCCGGCGGAACGACGCCGCGAGGGGCCCTTCGGCGACCACACCGGCTACTACTCCCTTCCCGACGACTACCCGGTCTTCCACCTGACCTGCCTGACGCGCCGCCGTCAGCCGATCTACCAGACCACCATTGTCGGCCCGCCTCCCATGGAGGACTATTACATCGGCAAGGCGATCGAGCGGGTCTTCCTGCCGATCATGAAGAGGCAGCTGCCGGAGATCGTGGACATCAACATGCCGGCGGAGGGGATCTTCCACAACCTGATCCTGGTGTCCCTGCGCAAGCGATACCCCGGCCACGCGCGCAAGGTCATGCATGCCATCTGGGGGATGGGCCAGGCCATGTTCAGCAAGGTGATCCTGGTCGTGGACGACGATGTCGACGTGCAGGACGTGCGCCAGGCGACCTGGAAGGCGCTCAATCACATCGATCCGGAGAGGGACATCGAGTTCGTGATGGGTCCCGTGGACGTCCTCGATCACTCGTCGCGCTTGCCGCAGTACGGCTCGCACATGGGCGTCGATGCCACCCGCAAGTGGCCCTCCGAGGGGTTCGCCCGCGAGTGGCCTGAGGAGATCCGCCACACGCGGGAGACGCTGGCCTTGATCGAAAGCAAGTGGCCGAAGTACGGCATCGGCTAGGCCGGGGATTCGGCCGGGACCGCCCGGTCATGGAGGAGTCAGGATGGGCAACTTTATGGGGGGATCGGCCTACGCGATGGCGCGCGACATCGGCGAGGGGCTGATCCTGGTCAACGCCAACACCTTCAAGAAGTTCGAACCCTCCGAAATGAAACAGCTTGCCTTCGAGCTGGACAAGCTCCAGAAGGAGGCGCGCGCCGATCAGCCCGGCGCGGAGGATATCCAGGCCATCCAGAAGCGCGGACGGAAGCTCGGCCGCATCACGACGGCATTGCAGATCATCCACCACGCGATGATCAGGAAGACGTCTTGAGCGCCGCCGGAGAGCCGGCGACCGGCAGGCGCCTGCGTGTCCTGTCGGGCTTCCGGCCGACCGGGCCGATGCACATCGGGCACCTGGTCGGCGCCCTGGAGAACTGGGTCCGCTTGCAGGACACGCACGACTGCTTCTTCGCCATCTGTGACTGGCATGCCCTCACGAGCGAATACGCCGACACCTCGCCGCTCAAGGACCATGTCCTCGACATGGCGATCGACTGGCTGGCGGCCGGACTCGATCCCGACCGCTGCACGATCTTCGTGCAGTCGCATGTTCCGGAGCACGCGGAGCTGCACCTCCTGCTTTCGATGATCGTGCCGGTGGCCTGGCTGGAGAGGGTCCCGACCTACAAGGAGCAGCAGCAGCAGATCACGCATCGCGACCTGACGAACTACGGTTTTCTCGGCTACCCGGTCCTGCAGGCGGCCGACATCCTGATCTACCGCGCGGAGAGGGTGCCCGTCGGAGAGGACCAGCTGGCCCACCTGGAGCTCTGCCGGGAGATTGCCCGGCGCTTCAACTCGTTGTACGGGGAGGTCTTCCCGGAGCCCCAGGCCCTGACGACGCGCGTACCCAGGGTTCCAGGCACGGATGGCCGCAAGATGAGCAAATCGTACGGCAACGCCGTGAACCTGGGCGATCCGCTCCCGGAGACCCGGCAGAAGATCCTGAAGATGGTCACCGACCCGGCGAGGAAAACCCGCAAGGACCCCGGCAATCCGGACGTCTGTCCGGTCTATGATCTGCACAAGGCGTTCTCGGACCGGGCGACAATCGACCTGGTTGACCTGGAATGCCGGCGGGCGGGGATCGGCTGTATCGACTGCAAGAACCATCTTCTGAGGCACCTGGAGCCGGTTCTGATCCCGATCCAGGAGCGCCGGGCCCGGCTCATGAACGACCGCGAGCGCGTCCGCGCCGTCCTCGAGGACGGGGCGCGCCGCGCCCGCGCGGAGGCGGCGGTGACCATGAGCAGAGTGAGGACGGCCATGAAGATCGACACGAGGGCGTCCGGATGAGCGAAACCGTTCATCCTCCGGACGCGACGACGGCCCCTGCCGAGGCGCCATCGGGAGGTTCTCCCGCCGGCCCCGGTGAGGTCCGCCTGCCCGCCTTCCAGGGGCCGCTCGATCTCCTCCTCCACCTGATCCGCACCGAGGCGATCGATGTGACCGCCATCCCGATCGCCGAGATCGCCCGGCAGTACAACGAGTATCTTGCGCAGGCGAGGGGCGCCGATCCCGAGGCGTCCGGGGATCACGTCGTGGGCGTGGCCACGCTCATCCACATGAAATCGCGTCGCCTCCTGCCGCCGGACCCGGAGGCGCTGGCTGCCGCGGCGGACGGCTCGGAGGCGGGCCCGCCGGACGACGGGGCGGTGCGGGGACAGGTGCTGCGGGTGGCCGCGGAGCACCTCCAGGAAAGGGAAGCGGTCATGGAGATGATCTACTTCCGACCGTCCGCCGCCGTTTCGGAGTACACCGGCGAGCAGGGGATCGACGCCGATCTCTTCGCGCTCCTGCGCGCCTTCCGGGAGATCCTGTCCCGCACCGGGAGCGAGGCGGCCCCGATCAGCCGCGAGCGGATCACCCTGGTGGAGAGGATCCACTGGCTCATGGACACGATGCAGAGGGAGCGCCGCATCCACTTCCGGCGGCTCTTCCTCGGGCTCTCCGATCGCGTCGCCTGCATCCTGACTTTTCTGGCGCTTCTCGAGGTGGTGAGGCTGCGCCTGGTGCGCGCCTACAGCAGCCACCATCATGAGGACATCCTGATCGTGCTGGCGGATGCGGCCACCCCGCCGCCTCACGAGGGGAACGGGACCGCCGATGCGTGAAGCCCCCGAGACACCTGCCGGAGACCGGCTGCGGGCGATCGTCGAGGCGCTGGTGTTCGCCGCCGAGGAGCCGTTGACCCTCGACGACCTGGTCGATCTGTTTCCGGCGGCCGGGAAGGAGACGCTGCAGTCGGCTCTCGACAGCCTGGTCCGCAACTGCGAGGCGGACGATCGCGGGCTCATGGTGCAGCAGGTCGCCGGGGGCTACCGCATGGGGACCCGGCCTGAAATCGGTGATTGGGTCAGGGCCCTGTTCCGCTCGCGCAACCGCCGGCGCCTCTCCTCGCAGGCGCTCGAGACGCTTGCGATCATCGCCTACCGGCAGCCGATCACCACGCCCGAGATCCAGGCGATCCGGGGGACCGACCCGACATCGGTCCTCGAGGCCCTGCTCGAGAAGCACCTGGTCCGGGTCCTGGGACGGAAGAAGGTGGTCGGCAAGCCGATCCTGTACGGCACCACGCCCCAGTTCCTGACGCACTTCGGGCTGAACTCTCTCCAGGACCTTCCGGAGGTCGCCGATTTCGGCGTGCTGGCGGCGGGAGGGCGTGCCGGCGGGGCCGGGGCGGACCGGCTGGAGCCGACCCGGCCGGAGGTTTCCGCCCAGGGTCCGTTCGAAGAGGAGGGGGAGGATGACGGCGGGAACGGAGAGGATCCCCGCGACGACGATGACGACGAGAGCGAGCGGCAGGACGACGGCGACGATTCCTGATCTCCCCGCCGGGACCCGGCTGCAGAAATATCTCGCCGATTCCGGGGTCGCTTCGCGCCGCGAAGGGGAGCGCCTGATCGAGGCGGGCCGGGTCGAGGTCAACGGGAAGGTGATCACGGCCCAGGGAACGCGCGTGGACCCGGAGCGCGACGTGGTGCGCGTGGACGGGCGGAGGGTGCAGGGGGGCGGGCGGCGGGTCTACTACCTGCTGCACAAGCCGAAGGGGTTCATCACCTCGGCCTCCGATCCCGAGGGCCGGCCGACGGTCCTCGATCTCCTCCAGGGAGTGCGCGAGCGGATCTTTCCGGTCGGCCGGCTCGATTGGAACAGCGAGGGGCTCCTGATCCTGACGAACGACGGCGACCTGACGTACCGGCTGACGCACCCGGTCAACCACATCCCCAAGATCTACCGGGTCAAGGTCAAAGGGGGAGTCAGCGGTGCCGAAGTGGAAGCGCTCCGCAAGGGGGTCGTCCTCGAAGGCCGCAAGACCCTGCCGGCGCGCGTCGAGCGCGTGTCCGGGCAGGCGAACACCTGGCTCGAGATCACGCTCTACGAGGGGCGGCGGAACCAGATCCGCCGCATGCTTGACCGTCTCGGACACCGGGTCCAGAAGCTGAAGCGGATCGCCATCGGGCCGATCCACGATCGCGCCTTGAAGCCGGGGGAGTGGCGGCGGCTCACGCCCGAGGAGGTCCGGCGGTTGAGGGAGGCCTCGTGAAGGTGCGCGTCCCCGATCACATTCTCCAGATCGCGCCGTACATTCCCGGCAAGCCGATCGAGGAAGCCCAGAGGCAGCTCGGCCTGCGCCAGGTCGTCAAGCTGGCGAGCAATGAGAATCCGCTCGGCCCCTCGCCACGGGCGGTCCAGGCGATACGGGACGCGGCCTCGCGGGTTCACCGCTACCCCGACAGCCACGGACACGACCTCAGGCAGGCGCTGGCGGGCCGGCTGGGCGTTCCGCCGGACCAGATCGTGCTCGGCAATGGCTCGACGGAAATCGTCGAGCTCCTCGCCAAGGCCTTCCTGTCACGTGAACGGGGCGCGATTGTCGCCGACCAGTCGTTCATCATGTACCCCATCGCCGTCCGGACGATGGGTGCGCCCCTCCGCCTGGTGCCGCTCAAGGACCACCGTCACGACCTCGGGGCGATGGCCGCAGCCTGCGATGACCGGACGTCTCTGGTCTACATCGCCAATCCGAACAACCCGACGGGGACCGCCGTGGACCGCGCCGGGTTCGAGGCGTACTTCCGCCGCGTCCCGGGGCACGTCCTGACGGTGATCGACGAGGCCTATCGCGACTACGTGGACCTCGCGGACTACCCCGACGGTCTGGACGACTTGCGCCAGGGGCGCAACGTCGTCCTGCTTCGGACCTTCTCGAAGATTCACGGTCTCGCGGGAATGCGTATCGGGTACGCCGTCACCGTCAAGGAAGTGGCACAGGCCCTCGAGGCTGTTCGCTCGCCGTTCAACACCTCGGTCCTGGCTCAGGCCGCGGCCGTGGCCGCCCTGGAGGACGAAGAACACACCCGTCGGTCCCGGGATGAGAACAGCCGCGAAGCCCGATTTCTTGCAGGGGAGATGACACGCCGGGGCATGAAATTCGTGCCGAGCGTGGCCAATTTCTTTCTCGTCTTCACCCCGCTCCGGGGAGAAGAAACCTATCAGGCGCTTCTGCGCGAGGGGGTCATCGTCCGCCCGATGGAAGCTTACGGTTTCAGCCATGCGGTGCGCGTGTCGATCGGGACCCACGATGAACTTGAGCGCTTCCTGGAAGTCTGGGATCGGCCGGCTTTCGGGGATCAGGGGCGGAAGAGCCGGGCCTCCCATTCCTCGTAATCCGATGAAAATACGGTTTTTCCTATTGACAGCCGGGGGGCCGGTCAGTATGCTTCCAGAATCCTGCCGCAAGAGTCGAGAGCACTCCAGGATTGTTGTGAGTTCCATCTCTTGATCTGGCAGGTCGGGGAGCGGGGTTCTGGGGCCGCCCGGACTCTCCGGCACGAAGACCCCTGTGAGATGCCCCCGGGCGTCCACACCACGGACCGTCCGGTTCAAAGGCAGCCGGCGGCCGAAACCACAAGGAGGTACCTGCCTGCATGGATTTGCAGAAGATGAAAGACGACCCCGCCCTCGGGCCGCTTGACGCGGCCTCGCAAGACCTGACCCCCACCCCCCGACCCAAACGGACAGAGCGTCTCAGAGTGATGGACGGCGTCGACGCCGAGTTCGCCGGTGGCGAATACGAGCAGCTCCTGGAGATGTACGACCAGTCGCTGCGCACCCTGGCGGAAGGGGAGGTGGTCCGCGGCCGCGTCCTGCGCATCAGCACGAGCGAGGTCATCGTGGACGTGGGGTACAAGTCCGAAGGGATCATCGACCTCGATGAGTTCCGCGGCCCGGATGGTCAGTACCACGTCCAGGTTGGAGACGAGATCGACGTTCTCCTGGAGAAGACCGAGAACAAGGACGGCTACGTCGTCCTCTCCAAGGAGAAGGCCGAGAAGATGAAGATCTGGGAGGAGATCGAGCGGGCCTACACGGACGGTCGCCCGGTCACCGGGGTCGTGAAGGAGCGGATCAAGGGGGGGCTGGCCGTCGACATCGGCGTGCGCGCCTTCCTGCCCGGCTCGCTCGTCGATCTGCGCCCGGTTCGCAATCTCGACGCCATGAAGGGGAAAGAGCTGCAGATGCGGGTCATCAAGGTGAACCGCAAGCGCGGCAACATCGTCCTGTCGCGCAAGGCCGTTCTCGAGGAGGAGAACGCCGAGAAGAAGCGCCGCACCCTGGGCGGCCTGACCGAGGGGAAGGTCGTGAGGGGCGTGGTGAAGAACATCACCGAGTACGGCGCCTTCATCGACCTGGGCGGGATCGACGGCCTGCTGCACAAGACCGACATGTCCTGGGGCCGCGTGAACCACCCGACCGAGATGTTCAACGTGGGGAACGAGGTCGAAGTGGTCGTGCTCAAGTTCGACCCCGAGAAGGAGCGGGTCTCCCTCGGCTACAAGCAGCGCAGCCTCGATCCCTGGGAGACGGTGGACGAAAAGTACCCGCGCGAGTCCCGGGTGAAGGGGAAGGTGGTCAGCCTCACCGATTACGGCGCCTTCGTGGAGCTGGAACCGGGGGTCGAAGGACTGATCCACGTGTCCGAGATGTCCTGGACGAAGCGGGTCAAGCACCCCTCCAAGGTCATGACCGTGAGCGACACGGTCGAGGCGGTCGTGCTCGACGTGGACAAGGCGGCGCGCCGACTCTCCCTGGGTCTCCGTCAGACCGAGCCGAATCCCTGGCAGACCATCAGCGAGAAATATCACGAGGGGGATCGGATCACCGGGAAGGTCCGCAACCTGACCGATTTCGGCGCGTTCATCGAGGTGGAGGAAGGGATCGACGGTCTGGTGCATATCTCGGACATGTCCTGGACGAAGCGCCTCAAGCACCCCTCCGAGATGCTGAAGAAGGGGGACGACGTCGAGGCGGTGATCCTGAAGATCGACTCCGAGAACCAGCGGCTGTCACTCGGCATCAAGCAGCTGCAGCCCAACATCTGGGAGGAGTTCTTCAAGACCTACTCGGTCGGCGACCTGGTCACCGGCCGCATCGTCCGCCTCACCGACTTCGGCGCCTTCGTCGAGATCTCCGAGGGCATCGAGGGCCTGGTGCACGTGTCCGAAATCGCGGAGGAGCGCGTCGAAAAGCCGGCCGACAAGCTGCGCATCGACGACGCGGTCACGACCAAGATCATCAAGATGGACATTGCCGAGCAGAAGATCGGCCTGTCGATCAAGGCCGCCGCCCAGGAACAGAACCGGGAGGAGTTCCGCAACTACATGAAGACGCAGGGGACCGGCGGGATCAACCTCGGCGAGGTAGCCGGGCATTCGGGCCGCAGGCGCGAGGAGAAGCGCCGCCGGGGTCGCGACAGCTTCGAGGAGAGCGACGACGAGTAGGGGAGCGCGGCGGCAGGGGGCGCCGCACCTCGCGGCGAGCCGTAACAAGGAGGCAGGACGAGTCCATGACTAAGGCCGAGCTTGTTGAGGAAGTGGCCCGGGTCTCCGAGCTGACGAAGAAGCACTCCGAGATCATCGTCAACACGGTCTTCGATTCGATCGTCGACGCCCTCCGCAAGGACGAGAAGATCGAGTTGCGCGGCTTCGGGAGCTTTCGCATCAGGCAGCGGCGGTCGCGGCAGGGGCGCAATCCCAAGACCGGAGACAAGGTGGACGTTCCGGCCAAGCGCATCCCTTATTTCAAACCCGGCAAAGAGCTCAAGGAGCTGATCAACAACTCGGTCCAGTCCCCCGAGTCGGCGGCATCCTCGCTTTCGTCGTCCGGCGCGGAGCCCTGATCGCGGTACCGTCTCCGGCCGTCGCGGCGCCCCGCGGGCCAGGCCCCATGGAAAAACTCTTCAGCCCGTGGCGCCTCCGCTACATCACCTCGGTGCACGAGCGCAGCCGGGGGTGCGTCTTCTGCAGCGCCGCACGCGGCCGGCGCGACCGCGAGAATCTCGTCCTGATCCGCGGCCGGAACAACTTCATCATCCTGAACAAGTATCCCTACAACAACGGCCATCTCATGATCGTGCCGTACGCCCACGTGCCGACTCTCGCCGAGGCCTCCCCCGAGGCCTTGAACGAGATGATGGGGCTGGCCGTCGTCTGCGAGACCGCCCTGCGGGGGGCCTACCGCCCAACCGGGATCAACTTCGGAATGAACCTGGGCCGGAGCGCCGGGGCCGGGATCGACCGGCACCTCCATCTCCACGTCGTCCCGCGCTGGGACGGCGACACCAATTTCATGTCCGTGGTCCACGGCACGCGCGTCCTCCCCGAGTCCCTCCAGAAGACGTATAGGCGGCTTCGGCCGCTGCTTTTGGCAGGCGGACTGAAAGGCCGTGGCAGGTGGGCGCCCGCACCACCCCGGACGCGCCGGCCCCGGACGCGCGCGCGGCGGAGCAGCCGATGAAGCGCTACCTCATCGAGACCTGGGGCTGCCAGATGAACCAGCATGACACCGAGAAGATGGCCGGGATTCTGGAAAGCCTGGGTTTCACGTCGACGGACGACGCGGCGCTCGCCGACGTGATCCTCCTCAACACGTGCAGCGTGCGCGAGAAGGCGGAAAGCAAGGTGTTCGGGCGCCTCGGGAGGCTGCGTCGCATGAAGGTCGACCGGCCTGAGCTGGTGATCGGCGTGGTGGGCTGCGTCGCCCAGCAGGCCGGGGAGGCGATCTTCCGGCGCGCGCCGTATGTCGATGTCGTGATGGGCCCGCGCAACCTGGCGAGGCTCGGGGAGCTTCTGGAGGAGGCGCGGCGCGACGGCCGCTCCATCAGCCTGGCGCGTGACGAGGATCCCATCGAGTTCCCCTCCGGCACCACGGCCCGGGCCGCGGGACCGAGAGCCTATGTGACCGTCATGGAGGGATGCAACAAGTCCTGCACCTTCTGCATCGTGCCGACCACGCGCGGCGGCGAGGCGTACCGGGATCCCGGCGAGATACTCAGTGAGGTGCGCGGGCTTGCGGCGCAGGGCTACTGCGAGATCGAGCTTCTCGGGCAGAACGTGAACGCCTATCATTCAAGAGGCCACGATCTGGCCTCTCTGCTCCACATGGCCGATCGCATCCCGGGAATACGCCGCCTGCGCTTCACGACCTCCCACCCCGGTCACCTGAAGCCGGGCATCATGAACGCGATGCGCGACGTGCCGACCGTGTGCAATCATCTGCACCTGCCGGCCCAGTCCGGATCGGACCGGGTGCTCCGGGCGATGAACCGCGGCTACACACGGGCCCGCTACCTGTCGCGCATCGAGTACCTCAGGGCCGCGGTGCCGGACATGGCGTTCAGCACCGACCTGATCGTCGGCTTCCCCGGCGAGACGGATGCCGACCTCGAAGCGACCCTCGGCCTTCTGCGGGAGGTGGAATTCGACCAGGTCTATGCGTTTGCCTACTCGCCGCGCCCCGGCACGGCGGCCGCCGGCATGGAGGGCAGGCTTCCGGAGCAGGTCATGCAGGCCCGACTCCAGGAAGTGCTGAGCGTTCAGGATGGGATTCAGCGGCGGCGCAACGCGGCCCTGGTCGGACGGACCTTCGAGGTCCTGGTGGATGGCGCCGGACGTCTCGACAACGGCCTGGCCAGGGGGCGTACGCGCTGCAACCGCATCGTGCATTTCCCGGCGGTCGTGGCCCGCGGAATGTTTCAATCGGTGACCATCATCCGGGCGAACGCCCACTCGCTGATCGGCGAGCCAGCGGCGCCCGGCGCTGCTTGACTTGCCGCAGGGGCCGGGATATAACCGCTTCCGGGAGAGACGATGGGCGCAATGGAACTCGAGATGAAAATCAAGGGGCTGATGATCGACCCGATCACCAACATGCCGATCATCATTCTGCGCGATCCGGGGAGCTCGGCCGTCCTGCCGATCTGGGTCGGCATTTTCGAGGCGAACGCCATCGCGCTCCAGATCGAAAAGATTGTCACGCCCCGCCCGATGACCCACGATCTGCTGAAGAGCATGCTGGTCAACATGCACGCCACGGTCGAAAAGGTGGTGATCACCGATCTCAAGGAGAACACGTTCTACGCCCTCATCTTCCTCAATTATGACGGTAAGGTCGTTCCCATCGATTCGCGGCCGAGCGACGCCATCGCCCTCGCCCTCCGCACCGGCTCTCCCATCTTCGTCAAGAGTGACGTGATCGAGAAAGCCAAGAACACGGACCTGACGAAGGACGCCGGTGAATCGGAGCGCATCCGGAAATGGCTCGAGAACCTCGACCCCGACGAGATGGGGAAGTACGAGATGTAGCAGCTGCGATTCAGATCCTGCTTCTCTAACAACACTTTTATTATCAGTTACTTACGCAGTTATCGATGAGCTTTCCCGAGCCGCTCCCAACTTGACACCCGGGAGGGGCCTCCAGTATAAAGCGTCATCAGCGGTCGCCTCGCAGCGCTCCATCCGGCACCGCACATGCTGGCCGGAAGTTCCCGACGTGAAAGGGAGAACGCCGGATCGTGATTCTCGCAATCGCTAATCAAAAGGGTGGAGTCGGCAAGACGACGACCGCCATCAACCTGGCAGCGGCCCTCGCCCAAAAAGGTTTCTCGACGCTCCTGGTCGACCTGGATCCCCAGGGCAACGCAACCCTTTCATACCTCGATCCGGAACAGCTCAACCTGTCCGTCTATGAGGCGCTCGTTGAGGAGAATCGAACCCTCAAGGATGCGGTCCACAAGACCAACATCAAAATGCTCGACCTGGTTCCCGCCCGGATCAGCCTGGCCAAATTCGAGAGCAAGCTCCTCGGGGATATCGACAGCCACTTTCGACTGAAGGACCGCCTGAAACCGCTTGCGAAGGACTACCAGTACGTCATCATGGATACACCCCCGACACTCGGCCTTCTGACGGTCAACGCCCTGGTGACGGCTTCGCATCTGCTCGTGCCGATCCAGTCCTCCTATTTCGCACTCGAAGGGACGGATGACCTTCTGGAAACAGTGGAGAAGATCAAGGCAAGGCCGAACCCCACACTCGAATTCCTAGGCGTTGTGATCACGCTTCACGACAAGAGGACCATCCTGGGCAGGGACATCCGGAACCACATCAAGGAGGTATTCGGGAACAAGGTCTTCCGGACGATCATCTCGCGGAGCGTGCGCCTCGAAGAGAGCCCGGCATACAAGGAATCCATCTTCAGCTTCGCGCCGCATTCCACCGGAGCGCTGGAGTATTACAAACTATCGGAAGAGGTCATAGGACGTGTCTAAGCAACGTGGTCTTCCTGTTCAGCGCAAGATGCGACACGATTTTCACTTCGTCGATAACCTCAGCGCCGGACCTGTCCCCAGTGTCGGAAAGATGATTCCGCTTTCGCTGCTGATGCCCAATCCCGATCAGCCGCGTCGTTCGTTCGGAGACATGACCGACCTGGTCTCGTCGATCAAGGAAAAGGGCGTACTGGAGCCGGTCCTCGTTCGACCAACGGGTGAGAAGTTCCAGATCATCGCAGGGGAGCGAAGGTATCGCGCCTCGGTCGAAGCCGGTCTCTCCCAGATCCCGTGCGTCGAGATCGACGTAGACGACAGGGGAGTCCTGGAGATCAGCCTCATCGAGAACCTGCAGCGGCGCGATCTGAGCTCGTTCGAAGAGGCGGAAGGGCTCGAGAAGCTGTGCGAAAAGTTTTTGTACACCCATGAGGAGGTCGCCAAGAAGCTGGGAAAGTCGAGGACGTCAGTCACCGAGACACTGACCCTCAACAACATCCCAACTGACCTGCGGGAGAAGACCCGAGAGGCAGGAATCACGGCGCGGTCGACGCTGCTGCAGATTGCGCGTCAGCCGAACCGCGAGGCGATGCTCAGGATGATCGAGGAGATCAAGAAGTCGGGGTTGACCAGGGATGACGTCAGAAAGCTGCAACATGACAAGAAAGGTCCCGGACGGCCGAAGGGATTCGTCTTTCATTTCCGTCCGCCGGACAACAAGTTCACCCTCAATTTGAAATTCAAGCGATCGGAAATCTCGAAGGAGGAGATCATCGCAACCCTTCGAGAGCTTCTCGACAGCTTGTCGCAATCCTAGGAATCAAGCTCGCGTGGTTGCTGGCCGGGTAATGTCGGCGCGCCGACATCAGGCCAGGCGCTGAGCTCGTGTAGGGGATCGAGTCGAGTGCAGTGAGCTGGGAATCGTCGCCGATCTGGAGGCGTTGGACCGTTCCCGGCCCACCTTTCTTGGCCGTGGTCCAGGTTTACATAAGATATCTTATCGGACTCTGCGCGGCAGGCGTCGAATCGTTCCGTTGACGCCGGGCTCGACAGGTCCTACCATCGTGCCCGCCATGCGGATTCTCGGCATCGACACCATCTGGAAATACGTGATGCGGGAGGTCATGTCACCCAGCATCCTGGGCCTCTGCGTCTACGTCCTGGTGTTCCTGATGAACGCGCTCTTCCAGCTCGCCGAGCTGGCGATCAAGAAGGACCTGGCCCTCCGAACTGTCCTGACAATTCTCTTCCTCTACCTGCCACAGGTCCTGAAGCTGTCCATTCCGATGGCGATATTGCTGGGAGTGCTCGTCGGGATTGGACGCCTCTCCACGGACAGTGAAGTGATTGCCATGCGGGCCAGCGGCGTGAGCTATTGGAAGGTCCTGTACCCGGTGCTCTGCCTGGGAATCGCCGGCTGGGGCATCTCGAGCGTTCTCCTGCTGGGCCTGGAACCCGGGGCCAACTACAAGCTCCACAGGCTGACCAGCAAGATGATGTACTCCACCGATCTGCGACGGGAAATCAAGCCTCGGGTTTTCTTCGAGGAAATCCCCGGGATGCTGCTCTACGCGGACGAGGTCCACAGCGGAGGCGATTTTCTGGAGCGCGTGTTCATCTATCAGAGCGAGGAAGGCGGCAAGGAGCTGGTCACGGTCGCGAGACGGGCCCAGATCGACTACGACCGGACGAACGGCATCGCCCGCTTCTACCTGGAAAGCGGGGTCACGCACAGCACCACACCTGCCGATTCCGAGAGCTATCAGCTCAGCAGCTTCCAGCGCCAGATGATCGTCAAGGAGCCCGACGAGTCGTTCCGGCTGCGGAGCACCATCCTCAGCCGACCGCTACCGAAGAGCTACCAGGATCAGGATCTCGGCGAGCTGTCCAACTCGATCGCCCGAGCCGGCAGCATCGACCATGCGGAGACACGGAACCGGGTCATCGGTCAAATCCTGGCGATCAAGCACGAGCGCTTCGCCCTGCCTGCGGCCTGCCTGGTCTTCGCCATCCTTGGGGTGCCGCTGGGAATCATGAACCGACGCGGGGGCAAGGCTTCCGGCTTCAGCCTGAGCATCGGCATATCCATCGTCTATTGGATTCTCTACTCGGCGGGAAGGAACATGGTCAGCCAGGGAAACCTTTCTCCCCACGTTGGTCTCTGGGTAGGCAATGTTCTTCTCGGGCTCATCGGCGTGGTACTCCTTCTGCTGCGTGAGCGCTCTGAGCGATTGCAGCTGTCCATCCTCTTCCCTGCCAGCGTGCAGCGCACCCTGGCCTCCCTGCGTCGCAGGCGTGAGATCGAATCGGAGTCACGGCACAGGGGACGTCCCGGTCGATGGAAGAGGCGGCGAGCCGGAGGCGGATCGGGCGCACCTCCGGCGGGGACCCGCCCTGCCCTGCGCTCCGTGAATCCGGAGGCGGTCCTCCCGGTCGACCCTCTCGATCCGGGGGAGATGGTTGAGGAGGAGACCCCCACGCGCCGCCTGACCTTGCGTATCCGTTTGATCCTGGGGGTTGCATTCGCGCTCCTGGTGGCCCTTCTGTCAACTTCGGACAGTCCTTCCCTCCCGCTCCCCTTCCTGCTCGTCGGGCTCATCCTGCTGGCGCTTCTCCTGATCTTCCGGACTCGACTCGACCATTACATCCTCGGCCGCTTCGGTTCGATCCTGGCCGGGTGCGCCGTGACCCTTCTTACCCTGTTCGCGGTCTACGAGTTCATCAATCTCATCGACGACCTCGCGGAGCGCAATCTTCCCTTCTCGCTCGTGCTTAACTACCTCAAGTACCGCTCGCCGTGGATCCTGTCCCAGATACTGCCGATGTCCTGCCTGGTCGCGACGTTTCTCGCCATAGGGATCATGGCGCGCTTCAACGAAGTGACGGCGCTTAAGGCGAGCGGCACCAGCATCTACCGCATCGCGGCGCCGGTGGTCATCGTGACCGTGGCGATCAGCGCGCTGGCATACATCAATCAGGACTATCTGGAGCCGTACGCCAACCAGCGTGCCGCGCAGATCAAGGATGTGATTCGCGGACGGAGCCCTCGGAGTTATGGCGCGGGGGAGCGTCGCTGGGTCTTTGGTGACGGGGGCCGGCTGTACAACTTCCGGAACTTCGTGGCCTCCCCCGTCCCGGTTCTGGCCGCCCCCGGCAGCGGAGAATTCCAGGGATTTTCGGCCTACCGACTGGACCCGTCCACCTTCGAGATCCATGAGCGGACGTACGCCCGCAGCGCCTCGTTCAATCGCGGAAGCTGGCTCCTCAAAGACGGCTGGACACGCTCCTTCGAGGGAGCCGAGGAGTCCTTCGAGACCTTCGCCGAGAAGCGGTTCGACTTTCCGGAGGGGCCCGGCTACTTCATCAAGGAGTGGAAGACCCCGGCGCAGATGAACTTCGCCGAGCTGAAGCATTTCGTCATCGATTTGAAGCGGCGGGGCTACGACGTCCAGGAGCTCCAGGTGGACCTGTACGACAAGACCGCGTTACCTCTCGTCTCGCTCACCATGGTGATCCTGGGCATCCCCTTCTGCTTCCGCATGGGGAAGCGTGGATCGCTCTACGGCGTTGGCATTGCGGTTTTTCTCGTCACGGTATTTCTCCTCGTTTTTTCGACGACCAATGCGCTCGGCGGGATCGGCCTCATGCCTCCCTTCCTGGCCGCCTGGGGCCCGAACGTCCTGTTCGCGGGTACCGGGATGTATCTGCTGCTCCGGACCGGAACCTAGGAACGGATCGCTACGGCTTCAGGAGCGCCCTCTCCGCTTCGTACCGCACCTCCTGGGCCCTGTCGGTACCGGCGATAGCCTTCAGCTCCCCTTGCACCTCGCGACGATTGGGCCAGGCCGCCATGGTCAGAACGGCCTGTGTCCGAACTTCATCGTTGGAGTCATTCCGCGCCCGCTCGAGGACCCCCCCGAGGGCTGCCTGAGCCGCATCGAGAGAGTCGTCCCCGATGATTCCCGAACTGAAGATCTGGGCCATCACACGGAGCGAGCCGATTCGGATCGGGGGGGACGCGGAAGCCAACAAGCCGATCAGCCGCGTCAGGAGCGCCGGCCGTGGATCCCGCAGTCGTTCGATCTCCGTGAGGGCGGTGTGGAGAAGGAGTGGATTCGGGCTGTCGAGGAGGCCCTCCAGATCCTCACTCTGGCTGCGTGGATCGAGACGGCTAACCTCCGAAAGTCGCCGAATCGCCTCCACGGTCACTGCGGGGCCTTCGGCGGGCACGGTCATCCGGCCCTGCCTGCCGCGATAGAGCGTGTAGAGGTCCTTGTTTTTTTCGCGGTCCTTTCTGCGGCGCGCGTTTCGCCCGTAGGGCGCGAGGAACAGGATCTCGTCCTGGCCATCCGGGAACACAATGGCGTCCTCTCCAGGCGCCCTCGTGAAGTTGAATTCCCGGAAGGCGATTCGCAGAACCGGTGTGGGACTCGTTCCCTTCAGGGTCTCATTCACATGGACGATGGCGTACTTCAGGCTGCCGCTCTGGACCTGGACGCGGACCACCAGGTCGGATCGCGCCACCATCTGGAAGAGGTTGAGTGTCTCGGGGACCGGGCCGAACTGGGCGCCCGCTCCGGAAACGCCGAGGATGGACGCGACCAGACACGCGATTACTGCTGGAGCTGGACGCCCGCGCCGCCTCCCGCTCACGGCCCGTCCTTTCCCCCCGTCGGGGGCGGAGTCTCGCCCGGGGATGGCGAGCCGGCCGTCAGCGACTGCAGGCGCGCCCGTAACTCGGCCTGGTTCGGCATCAATTTGAGGGACTGCTCGAATGCCGCGATGGCCCTGTCCTTCCGCCCGAGCCGGAGATAGACCTCGCCGAGCATGCCGTGCAGATCGGCGTTCCCCGGCACTTCACGGATGCCTGCGGCCAGCACATCGACCGCGTCCTCGAGGCGTCCCCGTCCCATCAGGGACCGCGCCAGGTTCAGGCAGGCAGGGGCGTATTTCCGGTCGATCGAAAGGGAGCGCCTGAGCTCTTCTTCCCCTTCTTCCCAATCCCCCTTCTTGACCAGCGCCAGACCGAGATTGTGGTGCACGTCGGCGTAGTTCGAGTCCACCGCAATCGCCTTGCGGTACGAGGCAATCTCATCGGCGGTTCGCTGGAGCCGGCCGTAGACCGCCCCCAGATTGTTGAGCGCGGAGGCATCCCGTGGATCGAGGGCGACCGCCCTTTCCAGCTCCACGCGCGCCTGTTCGAATCGCCCCATGGCGTAGAGCAGGCCGCCATAGTTCGTCCGCACCTGGACGTTGGACGCATCTCGCCGCAGGGCGTTTCGATACTGCTCCTCCGCCCCCTTGAGGTCGCCCTTCTGCTCGAGGACAAGGGCCAGATTGCTGTACGAGCCGGAGAACTCCGCGTCGGCTGCGATCGCCTTCCTGAAGGAGGCAATCGCCTCCTCGACCCGTCCCCGTTCTTTGAGAATGATACCCACGTTGTTGTGCGCCTCGGCGTACTCGGGATCGGTGGCGATCACGGCCTGGAATGCCTCCATCGCATCGTCGGTCCTGCCGAGCTTGTTGAAGAGGATTCCCAGACTGTTGCGGGCGTCGGTGAAGTTCGGCTCGTACTGCAGCGCCTTGCGGAAGTGGGTCTCCGCCTCCTGGTATTGCCGCTGCTCCATGGCCACGTTTCCGAGGAGATTCTCGGCCTCCTTGGAGCGCGGCTGCTGGGTCAGGAATTTGTTGAGCTCCGCCGTGGCGCCCTGAAAGTCCCGCTTCTTGAACAGCGCGCGCGCGATATTGATCCGCGCGATCTTGAGATCTTCGGAGGCGCGGACAGCCTGCTGGAATTCTGCGATCGCTTCGTCGTATTTTCCCTGGCCGAGCAGGAGCATGCCGCGATTGTTGTGGGAATTTGCCGTGTTCTGGCTCAGGTATCCGAGCGACTGGAGCTTCTCCTTGAGGTCTCGGTCTCCACGTGGATCGACTGGGGCAGGCTGGTCTCCTCGCTTGGGTTCCACACCGCGATCCCCCGCCGCCGGTGAGGACGCAACCGGCCCGGTTTCATAAGTTGGCACGTAGCGGATCGGATGCTCCTCGAGAAACCGCGGCTCGAAGGCCTCAAGGATCGGTCGACCGTCCATATCCTCCGCAACGGGAAGGCCCAGGAGGGCCAGAACCGTCGGCGTGATGTCCAGGACCGAGGCCTCGTTCAGCTCGTGGCGCGCGCGGAATGGAGCGCCGCTGAGAATGATCACACCGTACTTCCGATGCCAGTCGGCCGCCTGTCCGAATCCGATGCGCGAGTCGGTCAGCGGCCGGTTCTCCCCGGTGCGAAACCCGTGATCGGAGCAGATGATGATGGAGGTGTCCGAACCGGCCGCCTCGACGAGCCGTCCGACGATCTCGTCGGCATGACGGTAGTACTCGTCCACGGCGCGGCCGAACCGCTCGGACTCGAGAGGCGTCACCCCGGGCAGGAGCGGGGGCGCGTAGCGCATGAAGAGGTGCGCCACCGTATCGGTTCCTTCCAGGTAGACCGCCTGAAAATCGGGATGGTAGCGCTCCCGCAGCGCCAGGCTGATCGCGGTATAGGTGTCCCCTGCCGCGATGAGCGTCTTCAGGTCGTCGATGAGCTTGTTCTGATCCGCCGGCAGGGACGACGTGTCGGGCGGAATCCTGACATAGCGGGCGATCTCACCGACCCCGATGGTCTCGGGAGCCACCGTCATGGAGGCGACCAGTCCGGCGAGCTCGGGCGGGTGGACCTTCCCTTCCGACACCTGCTCCCGTCCCGCGCGCACGCCGAACAGCTGATAGGCGACCCGGTCGGAGACGATGAAACCGTTCACGTTTTCCGCCGGGAAGCTCGCCCACCACCCTGCCACGCCGACCCTCAGTCCGTTTTCACTGAGGATGTTCCAGATGGCCTTGGTGCGACGGAGGGTGGACGTGACGGGAACGCGCTCTCCGTCGCGTTCCGTGGTCGCCAGAAAATCGATGATCCCGTGTCTTCCGGGCAGGACACCGGTCGCCACGCTGGTCCAGATGACCGGTGACAGCATGGGGGTAATCGAGTGGAGGCGCCCGCGCACCCCCGTCCGCGCCAGGCGGGCGAGATGGGGAAGACGCCCGGCCGCGAAGAGCGGATCCAGGATGTTCCAGTCGGCACCGTCGAGGCCGATCAGGATCACCCTGGCGCCGGTCGAGAGCCGCTGGGGTGATTTGGCGCTCAGGACGGCGGCGCGGATGCGAACGCTGCCGACGTCACACGACAGGAGCTCGAGACCGGACGTCCGGAAGCGATCGGCCAGCGCCTGCCCGAGTCCCGATCGCAGGTCCTCGATGCGCGCACCGGAGATGTCGCTGTATACGGACCCGCCGATCGCCCGCCGCAGCTCCTGCTCGACCCAGAGAGCCAGGACACGATCGTAGGCGGGACCGATCGCGCGGTGCACCTCCAGCGCTCGATCCGGATCGACCCGATAGCGGATCGTACCGTCCGCCCCGACCTCGACCCCCTCGCGCGTGACCAGGGGGCCCTCATCCCGCTCCCCGGCACGAAACGACAGCGTGACCGGCTCGGATGGGTACAGGCTGATGCGCAGGAGACCCGGGGGGGCCAGATGCCATCCCGGTTGGAGCAGGCGCGGCTTCAGGATGCCCAGCGGGGAGTCGAGGACGGCCAGCCACCGTCCCGCGTCCGTGCGGGTGAGGCCGAGGAGACCCCAGACCGCAACGAGCAAAAGGCCCAGGCCCAGCGGGACCCTGTGCCGCCTGATCGTCTCGAAGGTCATGGGGCCGGGAAGGCGGATCCTCTCAGGTCCCTTCGGACCAGCTGGACAGATAGGCCTGCTGCTCCCCCGTGAGAGTGTCAATCCGCACGCCCATCGTCAGGAGCTTCAGCCGCGCGATTTCGCGGTCGATGTCGATCGGCACGGGGTGCACCGTTTTCTTGAGCCCCTTCCCTTCCCGCGCCATGTACTCTGCGGACAGGGCCTGGTTGGCGAACGACATGTCCATCACAGCCGCCGGATGCCCCTCGGCCGCCGCCAGGTTGATCAGGCGTCCCTCTCCCAGGAGGTTGATGCGCCGGCCCCCCGGGAGCGTGTACTGGTCCACGTAATCGCGCAGGCGCTCCTTCCGTCCGGAAGCGAGCTCCTCCAGGGCCGGGATGTCGATCTCGACGTTGAAGTGCCCGGAGTTCGACAGGACCGCGCCGTCCTTCATGGTTTCGAAATGCCGGCGCGCCAGGACGTGCTTGTTTCCGGTCAGGGTGACGAAGATGTCGCCGACCCTGGCGGCTTCCTCCATCGTCATGACCTCGTAACCGTCCAGGACGGCCTCCAGGGCCTTCACCGGATCGATCTCGGTGACGATGACGTGCGCGCCCAGCCCGCGCGCCCGCAGGGCCACGCCTCGGCCGCACCAGCCGTAGCCGCCGATCACGACCTTGAGCCCGGCAATCAGAAGATTGGTGGCCCGGATGATACCGTCCAGCGTACTCTGGCCCGTGCCGTAGCGGTTGTCGAAGAAGTGCTTGGTCATCGCGTCGTTGACCGCGATGATCGGATAGGTCAGGACCCCTTCCTTGGCCATGCTCGTGAGGCGGATGACACCGGTCGTGGTCTCCTCGGTGCCGCCGATGATCCCGGGCAGGAGATCGCGCTTCTTGGAATGCAGGACGGACACCAGATCGGCGCCGTCGTCCATGGTCATGTGCGGCCCGGGGTCGAGGGCCTGCAGGATGTGGCGGTAGTAGGTCTCGTTGTCCTCGCCCTTGATGGCATACACCGCGATGCCGTCGTGCTCGACGAGGGACGACGCCACGTCGTCCTGAGTCGACAGAGGGTTGCTGGCGCACAGGACCACGTCCGCTCCCCCGGCGGCGAGGGTCCGGGCCAGGTTGGCGGTCTCAGACGTGACATGGAGGCAGGCGGCCAGGCGCAGCCCCTTGAGCGGCTTCTCCTTCGCGAAGCGCTCCCGGATGCTGCGCAGGACCGGCATCTGGCTGTCGGCCCAGTCGATTCGCGTCTTCCCGCGTGCGGCCAGCCCCAGATCCTTGACGTCGCACTTCTTGGCTACCACGTGTGCTTCCTCTCCGGCGGCCCCAGTCGGTCCGTTACGCCCGGCCCGCCTTGCGGAGCGCCTCGGCTTTGTCAATTTTTTCCCAGGTGAATCCCGCATCGGCCCTCCCGAAATGCCCGAAGGCTGCGGTGCGGCGGTAGATCGGCTTGCGCAGGTCGAGCGTCTCGATGATTTCGCGCGGCTTGAGGCCGAAATGCTCGCGGATCAACCGGACGATCGCCTCGTCCGCGATCTGCCCGGTACCGGCGGTGTCGGCCATCACCGAGACCGGATCGGCCACCCCGATCGCATAGGCCAGCTGCACCTCCACCCGGTCCGCGAGACCCGCAGCGACGACGTTCTTCGCGATATAGCGCGCCATGTAGGCGGCGGAGCGGTCGACCTTGGTCGGATCCTTGCCGGAGAAGGCGCCGCCGCCATGGTGCGCGTACCCGCCATAGGTGTCGACGATGATCTTGCGGCCGGTCAGGCCGGTGTCGCCCTGCGGTCCGCCGATGACGAAGCGACCGGTCGGGTTGATGTGCACGCGGGTGTTCCGGTCGCGCAATCCCTCCGGGACCACCGGTCGGATGACATGCTCTTCGATCTGGCGGCGGAGGTCTTCGGTGCCGATCGAATCGGAGTGCTGGGTCGACACGACGACGGTGTCGATGCGCACCGGGCGGCCGTCCACGTATTCGACCGTGACCTGCGATTTGCCATCGGGACGCAGGAAGGGCAGGCGTCCCGATCGGCGCATCTCGGACAGGCGTTGCCCGAGGCGGTGCGCCAACTGGATCGGCATCGGCATCAGCTCCGGAGTCTCCCGGCAGGCGAAGCCGAACATCATTCCCTGGTCGCCGGCGCCACCCGTGTCCACGCCCATGGCGATGTCGGGCGACTGCTTGTCGATCGCCGTGATCACCGAACAGCTGTCGCAATCGAAGCCGTACTCGGCCTTGGTGTATCCCACTTCGCGAATGGTGTCGCGCACCACCATCGGGATGTCGATGTAGGCGCTGGTCGTCATCTCGCCCGCCACGAACGCCAGGCCGGTGGTCACCAGCGTCTCGATGGCCACGCGCGACTGGGGGTCCAGGACCAGGACGGCATCCAGGAGACTGTCCGAGATCTGATCGGCGACCTTGTCCGGGTGACCCTCGGTCACCGATTCGGAAGTGAACAGGAATCTACCCTTCGTCATGCACGGTCCCCATACGGTGCGCCCCTTTTCGTGCGTTCCACTTGGTCTTGGAAAGTGTACATAATACGGGGGTTCCGGGCTGAAGTCAACGGAATCTTACGGCTCCTTTCCCGAGAAGCTGCTCCAGGGCCGAGGTGAGATCGGGACTGGGCGAGACTTTGAGGGCCTGGGACGCTTTCAGGGTGGCCCGAAAGCCGCTCGGCTGCGTGACCTCGAGAAAGACCGGACATGGCCCGGGCCGATCTCGCAGCAGGTCGCGCACGCGCCCGACGGCCGACTCTTCCAGGCCGGCGGACGGGATGGAGATGACGATCTCCCTGACCCGGTCCTCGGCCCGATCCAGGGGGAGGAAGGTTTCCGCGATCAGGCGCCGCTGCTCGTCCGCGATCTCGACGTTTCCGGTGACCAGAAGGGCCGCCTCGTCCGCCAGGAGCGATTTGTGGCGGGCGTAGAGGTCGGGAAACACCACGATCTCGACCGCCCCGTCGAGATCCTCCAGGTTCATCACCGCCATCATGTCGCCGCGGCGCGTCTTGCGGCGCTTCAGGGAGGACACGATGCCGGCGATCGTCGCCTTGCGCGGCTTCTGGACTTCCTTCAGGGTCTGCGACGTGTGGGTCACCAGGCCGCCGATGCGCGTCGCGTACTCCCGGAAGGGATGGCCGGCCATGTAGAAGCCGAGCGTTTCCTTCTCGAAGGCGAGAAGCTCCTTTTCGGGCCACTCCGGAAGAGGGTTCGGCGCGCGCGGGTCCGCCGGTCCGTGTCCGCCCCCGAACAGACCCGCCTGACCGCTCTCGCGGTCGCGGGTCGCCTTCTGGCTGGCGTCGATGGCCGCGTCCACGCCCGCGCACAGCGTCGCCCGGTTGGGGCCCAGGCCTTCGAGGGCGCCCGCCTTGACCAGCGACTCGAGGGTGCGCTTGTTGACCGTCTTGAGATCGACCTCGCGGCACAGGGCCGCGAGCGACCCGAAGGGGCCGACCCGCCCGCGAGTCTCGACCATCATGCGCGCCGCCCCCTCCCCGACGTTCTTGACCGCTCCCAGCCCGAACCGGATCCCCCCCTCCTCGACCGAGAAATCGACTCCGGATCGATTCACGTGCGGCGGCAACACGGCAATCCCCATGTCCCGGCACTCACCGATGTATTTGACGATGTTGTCGGTGTTGTCCTTTTCGGCGGTCAGCAGGGCCGCCATGAAGTGCCTCGGGTAGCCCGACTTGAGCCAGGCGGTCTGGTAGGCGATCAGGGCGTAGGCGGTCGAATGCGCCTTGTTGAACCCGTACCCGGCGAAATACTCCATCAGCTCGAAGATGCGCCGGGCGTCCTTGTCCCCGACTCCGCGCGCGCGGCACCCTTTGATGAACGCCTCCCGCTGCGCCGCCATGACGTCCTTTTTCTTCTTCCCCATGGCGCGGCGAAGGATGTCGGCCTCACCCAGGGAAAAACCCGCCAGGCGGGAGGCGATCTGCATCACCTGCTCCTGATACACGATGACTCCGTACGTCACGCCCAGAATCTCCTCGAGCTGCGGCACGATGTACTCGATGGCCTTGCGCCCGTGCCGGCGCTCGATGTAGTCGTCGATCATTCCCGATCCGATGGGACCCGGCCGGAACAGCGCGTTGAGCGCGATGAGATCGTCGAACCGATCGGGCTTGAGCTTGCGCAGGATGTCCTGCATGCCCGAGGACTCGAACTGGAACACGCCCGCCGTGCGCGCGGCCTGGAACAGCGCGTACGTTCCCGGATCGTCCAGGGGGAGCGCCTCGATGTCGATGGTGGCCCCCTCCTCCTCACGCAGCCTCGCCACGCAGTCGTGGATGAGGGTCAGCGTCTTCAGCCCCAGGAAGTCCATCTTCAGGAGGCCGATGCTGCCGATCTCGTCCATCGCATACTGGGTGACGATCTCGTCGTCGCGGGTGCGCGCCAGGGGCGAGAATTCGACGATGGGCCGGGGCGAGATCACCACTCCGGCGGCGTGCACCGAGGCGTGCCGGGTCAGTCCTTCCAGCCTCCGGGACACGTCCAGGAGCTGCCGGATGCGCTCGTCCTTCTCGTGCATCTGGCGCAGCGCCGGCACCTGCTGCAAGGCCTTGTCGATGGTCATGTCCGGCTCGGCGGGGATCATCTTGGCGATCCGGTCGCAGTCGCCGTACGGCACGTCCAGCCCGCGGCCGGCGTCGCGGATGACGGCCTTGGCGCCCATGGTGGCGAACGTGATGATCTGCGCCACGTTGTCCCGCCCGTACTTGTCGCGCACGTAATCGATCACCTCGCCCCGCCCGCGGATGCAGAAGTCGATGTCGATGTCGGGCATCGTGACCCTCTCCGGGTTGAGGAAGCGCTCGAACAGGAGGTCGTACTCCAGCGGATCGATGTCCGTGATGCGCAGGCAGTAGGCCGCCAGGGATCCGGCCGCCGAGCCGCGTCCCGGACCGACCGGAATGCCGCGGTCGCGCGCGTGCTTGATGAAGTCCCAGACGATCAGAAAGTAGCCGGCGAACCCCATGCGCACCACCATCTCGATCTCGCTCTCGAGCCGGCGGCGGTACTCGTCCAGCGGCACGCGGAGCCTTCCCTTCCGTTCGAGCTCGCTCCAGGCCGCGAGCCTCTCCTCGAAGCCGCGGCCGGCCACCTCGCGGAAGTAGGCTTCCACGGTCTTTCCTTCGGGCACCCGGAAGTGGGGCAGGAGGTTGCCCCCCTTCTCGATCGTGAGGTTGCAGCGCTCGGCCACCCGAAGCGTGTTCTCCGCGGCGTCGGGAAGGTCGCGGAAGGTCCCCCACATCTCCTCCGGCGACTTGAAGTAGTGCTCCGCGGTGAAGCGCATCCGCTCCGCCTCCTTCACCGTCTTCCCGGTCTGGATGCAGATCAGGATGTCGTGCGCGAAATGGTCCTCACGCGACAGGAAGTGGCAGTCGTTGGTGGCCAGGAGCGGGATCTTGAGCCGCCGCCCGAGCGGGACCAGGATCTCGTTCAGGGATTTCTCCTCGGGAATCCCCTGGTCCTGGATCTCGAGGAAGAAATTGTCGGCGCCGAACAGCTCGCGGTACTCGCCCGCGACGCGCTCCGCGTCGGCCCGCCGCCCGGACAGGATCAGCTGGGGGATCTCCCCGCCGAGGCAGGTGGAGGTGGCGATCAGCCCGCCGGCGTGCCTCGCGAGGAGCTCCCGGTCGATGCGCGGCCGGTAGTAATACCCGTCCAGGAACCCGGCGGTCGACAGGCGCATGAGGTTCCGGTATCCCTCCGCGTCGCGTGCCAGGAGAAGCAGGTGGTAGTAAGGCTTCCTGCCTGCCGAGGGGGTCTTGTCGGTGCGGCTGCCGGGGGCGAGATACGTCTCGCACCCAAGGATCGGCTTGATCCCCTTCTCCGCGGCGGCTTCGAAGAACGGGATCGCGCCGAACAGGTTGCCGTGGTCGGTGATCGCCACGGCGGGCATCTCGAAACGCGCCGCGCGCTCCACCAGCTCCTCCAGCTTGGAGGCGCCGTCGAGGAGGGAGTACTGCGAGTGGTTATGCAGGTGGACGAAGCTCCGGGTGGCCATCGCCCCTATTCCCACTCGATGGTGGCCGGAGGCTTGCTGCTGATGTCGTAGACGACCCGGTTGACTCCCCGCGCCTCGTTGACGATGCGGGCGCTGACCCTGGCGAGAAAGTCCTGCGGCAGGCGGGTCCAGTCGGCCGTCATGAAATCGTCCGTGGACACCGCTCGCAGGGCCGCGACGTTCTCGTAGGTCCTCCCGTCCCCCATCACGCCGACGCTGCGCACGGGCAGCAGGACGGCGAACGCTTGGGAGGTCGACCCATAGAGTCCGGCCGCCTGCAGCTCTTCGAGGAAGATGGCATCCACCGCGCGCAGGATATCGAGGCGCTCCCGGGTCACCTCGCCGAGGACGCGGACCGCCAGGCCGGGACCCGGAAAGGGATGGCGCATCAGAATACGGTCATCCAGCCCCAGCTCCCGCCCGACCGCACGGACCTCGTCCTTGAACAGCTCGCGCAGAGGCTCCACCAGCCGCAGCTTCATGTGCGCCGGCAGGCCGCCGACATTGTGGTGCGTCTTGATGACGGCGGAGGGGCCCTTGTGCGAGGTGGACTCGATCAGGTCCGGATACAGGGTCCCCTGCGCGAGGAACTCGACCGGTCCGAGGGCCCGGGCCGCTTCCTCGAACACCTCGACGAAGACCCGGCCGACGATGCGCCGCTTCTCCTCGGGATCGGCGACCCCGTTGAGAGACTTCAGGAACCGCGCGGAGGCGTCGACCGATCGGACCGGCAGATGAAAGGAGCGCTCGAAGGTCTGAAGGACCGCCGCCGCCTCGTCGCGGCGCAACAGGCCGTTGTCCACGAACAGGGCGTGCATCCGGTCGCCGATCGCCCGGTGGATCAGGAGCGCCGCGACGGCGGAATCGACCCCGCCGCTGAGCCCGGCCACCACCCGCCCGCAGCCGACTTTCTCGCGCACCGCCTGCGTCGACTCCTCGATGAACGACGACATCTTCCATGTCCCCGCGCAGCCGCAGACGCCGAGGACGAAACGGCGCAACATCTCCCGGCCATGCTCGGTGTGCGCCACCTCGGGATGGAACTGGATGGCGTGCATGCGGCGCGACTCGTCGGCCATGGCCGCGCAGTCGGAGTTGGTGCTGGTCGCAGTGCGCTCGAAGCCGGAGGGCACCTCGATCACCTCGTCCCCATGGCTCATCCAGACCCTCTGCTCGGCCGGCAGCCCGGCGAACAGGCCGCTCGAGCGCAGGACGCGCAGATGCGACGGGCCGAATTCGCGCTCCCGGGCGCGGACGACCTTGCCGCCGAGATCGTGCGCCATGAGCTGCATGCCGTAGCAGATCCCCAGGATCGGCACGCCGAGCCGGTACAGCGCCGGATCGAGCCGCGGCGCGCCCGGAGCGTCGACGGAGTCGGGGCCGCCCGAGAGGATGATGCCGCGCGCCCCGCGCAGGCTCTCGGGAGGGGTGTCGAAGGGCAGGATCTCGCTGTACACGGACAGCTCCCGCACTCGCCGGGCGATCAGCTGGGAGTACTGCGCGCCGAAGTCCAGGACGACGATCGTCTCGCGCGCCGGAGCGGCGGCGCGACTCATGCCGATCTCCGGGGGCGCCGCCCGGCGTGGTGCACCAGGCGCTCCAGGGCGTGGAGCGGGTCCCTCGCGCCCCGCCCCTTGAGCTCGCGATCGGTCCGCAGGCAGAGGGCCAGGGCGTCCCGCAGATCGTCGACGCTCGCCCGGCCCATCTCGCGGGAGAAGCGCTCGATCCGGCCCCGGTCGATGCCGTACAGGCGGGTGGATTCGTGGGGAGGAAGCCGGCGAGTCTCGGCGGCGCGCGCCCGGAGCGCGTTCCGGACGTACCACGAGATGCCTCCCAGGAGCTTGACCGGCTCCTCGCCCGACCGGAGCAGGGCGCGAGCGATGCCGATCGCCTCTCCCCTCTCGCCGCGCACGAGGTGGGCCGCCAGACGGAAGGCGTCCTCGACGCGCGGCACGTCCGCCACGAGCACCAGGTCGGACGCCTCGACGGGACGGGGACTGCCGATGGCGTTCATCAGCCTGTCCATTTCGGAGCTCACGCGCGCGAGCCCCGCGCCGGCCAGGCCCGCGGCGACCGCCGCGGCCAGGTCGGGGCTGAGGCCGAATCCCCGCCCGCGCAGCCGCTCCCGCACCCAGGTCGCCGTCCGCGTTTCGTCGAGGGGAGAGCAGTCGACCCGCACGGCCAGGTCGAGGAGGGTCCGGTACAAGGTCCGGCGCCGATCGAACCCGGGATCGCTGAACACCAGGCAGGCCTTCGGGTTGGGCGCTTTCAGATACGCCTTGATCGGCGCGGCGTCGTCGCACCGGACCTCCCCCGCCTGGCGGACGATCACCAGGCGGAGGCCGCCTCCCATCGGGTAGGTCGAAGCCAGGTCGAGAATCGCCGCGAGGGAGATCTCGCTGCCGCGCAGGGACTCGCGATCGATCGACAGCGCCTCGCCGGGCACGCAGGCCGATTCCAGCAGGCGGATGCCCTCGTCGTGGAAATGGGCCTCCGCCCCCTCGAACAGGTAGGCGGGAGACACCTTCCCCTGTTTCAGGCTCTCCTGGAACCCTTCGAAGCTCAGGGACGCGGGCACGGCGGCTTCAGAATCCCTCGAGGATCGACGTGACGACGCTGCGAGAGAAGTCGGTGGCGACGTCGTCGATCGCCACGATCTCCTGGTCGATGAACGCCTGCGGATCGCTCTGCACGTCGTACTGCCGCTTGAACAGGAAGTGGTCGTCCTCCCACAGGGCCCGGTCCGTGGTGGTTTCGCTCAGGGCGACGTGGGCGGTGATCAGGATCTCGTAGCGGGTGGCGCGACCCAGCTGGCTGATGACCACCGGCGTGACGACGTAGCTCAGGATCTCCCCGCGCAGGATCGCCTGCGCCCCCTCCTCCCCGGGCACGATGCGCACCCGGCCCCGCGTGGTGAATTCGTCGATGATGTGCTCGGTCACCCGTTGCTCCAGCTCCGGCCGGTTGGTGCGGTTCACGAAGGTCGGGATGCCGATCGTCGTGATGCCGGGCGGCAGGGTGGTCGAGTGGCCGGCCAGGTGGTACCCGCAGGCGGCGAGGAGCGGCGCCAGGGCCAGGACGGACGCGACGCCATTCCGCCCGGACACTCTCCTGGTCGATCCCGGGTTGCGTTCGGAGCGGGGCGCCGGCGTCATCGCCCGCATTATAGATGATGCGGCGGCGCCCCGGACGCCCTAGAACTCCAGCTGGAGACCGATCTGGAAGCGCCGGCCGAACCGCCGTTCGGCGTCGAGCTGGAGCGGAGTCGCCAGGAGGATCCCCTCCCCCGGCTTGAACTCCCCCTTGTTCGGCTCGTACGTGAAGACGCGCAGGTCGTCCGTGTTCAGGACGTTGAAGATCTCGAGGACGGCGGCGGCCGACGTCCGCCCCATCACGAAGCTCTTCCGGAGATTCAGGTTGAGATCGAGCGTCGATTCGTTGCGCTCGCTGTTCCTCGCCATCTGCACGAAACGGGGCCCCGAGTCCGGATCGATCGCCGTGTATCCGAATCGCGTCCTGAACTGCTGAAAGCCCTCGTTGTCCAGGGCGAAGAAGCGCGACACGATCGAGTACGGCAGGCCGGAGGCCCAGGTCATCGAGGAGCCGACCTGCCAGTCGCGCGGCAGGTAGGTCGTGGCGAAGAGCTTCACCACATGTCGCTGGTCGTAGTCGAGGTAGCCGAACTCGGACTCGACCGTCGAGGGGTCGTTCCCCAGGCGCGACTGGAAATCTTCGGCGGCGCCGATCGCCCGCGAATAGGTGTAGGAACCCTGCATCTGCCAGCGGCGCGACAGCCGTTTCTTGAGCGCCACCTCGATCCCCTTGTACCGCGCCTCGTTGGAATTGCCGATCCGCAGCACCTGGTTGAAGAAGGGATTCAGGAGGAAGAGGTCCGGACGGCCATCCTTGATGGGCCGCCGGCTTCCTCCGGGAAGGACTTGCATCTGGCCGAAGTCATCGAAAGGCTCACCGGTCTCATCATCGATTCGAAGGGCGTGGTTGACGTCGATGTCCTGGATCTGGTCGCGGTAGCTGCGGCTGATGTAGGAGACGGACAGGGCCACCTCCGGAGCGATTTCCCTCTCGAACCCCAGCGTGAGCTCGTCGCTGAACGGCGTCTGAAGGCTGCGATCGACCTGGGTGGCGGACGGGGCCGATTTCGACAGGTACCGGCCGATGTAGTGGTTCGGCACGGCTCCAAGCGCCCTCGGGTTGAATGGATTGTCGTACTGCACCGAGATACCCGACGGCGCGAAGTCGTAGTAGCGCCCCAGGTAGTCCGGTCCCTCCTCGCCGACGATGGTCCCCAGGAACAGCTTGTCGTAGTAACGCCCCCAGGTGGCGAACAGCTTGGTCCGCCCGTCCGCCAGCGGATCCCACGACACGGAAAGCCGCGGCGCCAGGTTGTTGTTGGTGATCGCGAACGACTCGCGCAGCTGCGGAAGGATCCCCAGCTCATGAAGCTGCTGCAGATTCATCTCTCCGCCGCTGAAGATCTCGGGTAACAGGGCCCCGAGCCGCGAGGACAGGAAGGAGTTCTCGCTGTGGTGCCTGGTCAGCCGCCCGGCGGCGGCGAGGCGCATGGGATCGGTGAGATAGGCGGTGGCCTGTTCCGAACTGGTCGATCCCTGGAAGATCGGGTCCGCCAGGATGCCGAAGTTCCTAAGCTTGTCGTTGTTCCCCTGCAGGAAATCATCGAGGTATTTCTCGGTACCCATCAGGGAGCCGATGCGATCGAACGGGGCGCGCTGGGCGGCGGGGTCGAAGGAGGTGTAGCCGAAGGAGTCGGTCCTTTCGCGGTCGAACCGCAGGCCGAACCCCAGGCTCAGGTTGGGGAGCGGCTTGAAGCCGTCCTGGACGTAGAGCCCGCCGGTCATCCCGGTCGCCTTGTTGTCGACGCTGGATTCGGTCGGCAGCAGCGCTTTCACCGTCGGCTGATACGAGGAGATGCAGGTGATCGAGGGATCGCCGACGGAGTCGGACGGCGTGACCGTGGCCTGACCGCCGCAGACGTCGTCGATGGTCGCGAGGATATCTCCCGCCTTCGTGGTTCTCTTGAACTGCTCCCGCTCGAAGCTCCAGCCTACCTTGACGTCGTGGCTTCCGCTCGCGTCGGGCACGTACATGCTCAGGTCCTGGCGCAGCGTCACCCGCCTGCGGCGATCGTCGAGGTCCTTGTAGTACGGCCCGCTGATGATGCCGATCGACTGGCCGTAGCTGTAGTCGCGATCGGGCAGCACAGGCACCAGGCGACCGTAGGGATAGATGCCTGTCGGCCGGGCCATGTCGTCCAGGATCCGGTTGTTGTTCCGGTCCTCCGTGCCGGGGTCCTGCCGTCGATCGTGATCGAGATCGTTGTTCAAGTCGCAATAACATGAATGGAAGAAGCCGTACTCACCTTCCACCTCAGGAATGTTGTCGAGATGGCCGTCGCAGTCCGTGTCTTCCCGCGCATCCCCTTCGCATCCGAAGTCCGGCGTCACGCGCCCGTCGCCGTCGCGGTCCTCGCCGGGATCGAGCCTGTGGTTCTGGTTGAGGTCCTCGAAGACGTCCCAGGCGCCGTCCTGGTCGTAGTCAGACCCCGAATCGCGCTCGGAAGCGTCCGCGAACCCGTTGTTGTTGCGGTCGTCGTACAGGAGGCCGTTGCCGTTGGTGTCCCGGCCGAGGTTCGGCACGAGGGCCGGCCGTCCATCGAAGCTCGAGAGGGACGATTCCAGGGCGATCATCGGGCTCAGGATCGACGTGGCCTTGAGCGTCAGGACCGTCCCCCCCGCCTTCGTCGAGTAGCCGCTCTCCTGCCGGGTGAAGCCGTTCAGTCCCTCGTTGAGGAACTCCTGCGGGTCGTAGTTCAAGGACAGCGACAGGCGCTGGGTCGCGGTCGCCTGCCAGGTCAGCTTCACGAACTGGCGGTATTCGCGCAGCTCACGGACGAACGACGAGCTCAACGCGTTGACCGGGTCCTGCTTCTGGATGTACTCGCTGGTCACGAAGAACCAGGCGCGATCCTTGACGAGGGGCCCGCCGAGAGAGATGAACGGAAGGTAATCGTTGAACCGCAGATCGCGCAGCTCCACTTCCCCCACCCCGGCGTGCAGGCGCGCGTCGTCGATGCCGGCGCCGTTGCCGTCGAGGAGGGAGCCCCGCCAGAACATCTTGAAGGCCCCCTCGAACTCGTTGCCTCCCGACTTGGTGATGATGTTCGCGAAGCCCCCCTGGGCCCGGCTGAATTCCGCCGTGGCTCCCGAGGTCTTGATCTCGATCTCCTGGATCGATTCCAGGTTCAGCTGCGCGCCGGCTTTTCCGGTGAGCGGGTCGGTCGTGCTCACGCCATCCACGAAGGTGATCATGTCGGTGTCGCGGGCCCCGTGGATGTTCGGATTGCCGTCCCCGTCGTCGTCGCTCACTCCCGGCGCCAGCGTCAGGACCTCCTGGTAGTTCCTTCCGAACAGCGGCAGGGCGTCGATGAACTCCGAGGTGATCTGCGTCGACGTCGTCGTCTCGGCGAGGTCGATCATCCCCGGTTTGGCGCGCACCTCCACGTGCTCCCTGAGGGCGGTCTCGGGGGACAGGGTGATGTGGATCCTGCTGACCTCGCCGGCCGACACATCGACATCGGACAGGGTCACCGTCGCGAATCCAGGCAGGCTGGCACGCACCGAGTAGTCATGGGCCGGCGGCATTCCGGCGATCTGGAAGGTGCCCGACTTGTCCGTCACCGCGCCCCGGCCCGCGACTCCCTCGCCGCCGCTCGTGACCAGGATGACGACCCCCGGAAGAGGGTCCCCCTTGTCGCTGCTGACGAGCCCGTGCAGGAAGCCGGTCGTCTGGGCCTGGACGGGGAAGACCGTGAGCCCGCACAGCACGAGCGCGCGGATCAGAATCCGGCCTAACTGAAAGAGAGACGACATGTTACACAACTCATCCCGAACCGCGGGGCACAGAGCGGCGCTTGCCCGGAAGCGTACTCCGATGGCCTGGATCATGCAAGGCCATTCTGGGCCGCGAGACCGGGTCGGGGCGGTTCAGCCGACGACCAGGTTCAGCAGCCGGCCGGGCAGGAAGACGATCTTGCGGATCGCGCGCCCTTCCAGGTGGGGGGCGACGCGGGCATCGGCGCGAGCCTGTGCCACCGCATCGGACTCGGACAGGGAGGGGGGGGCCAGGAGGCGGCCGCGCACCCGGCCGTTGACCTGCACGACGATCTCCACCTCGTCTTCGGCCAGCCAGCGAGGCGAGGGGGCCGGCCACGCCTGGCGGACGGCGCTCCCCTTGCCGCCGAGCCCTTCCCACAGCTCCTCCGAGATGTGCGGCGCGAACGGCTGCAGGAGAAGCGCCATCGCGAGACCGGCCTCTTTGATGTAGGGCAGATCCGGCTCCGTCGCGTCCCGGCAGAAGTCCTGAAGATCGTTCAGGAGCTCCATCAGCGCGGCCACGGGTGTGTTGAGGTGCAAGCGCCTGTCGATGTCGATGGTGACCCGCTCGATGGTCCGATGGACCCGGCGGCGCAGCGCGGCCTTGCGTGGGTCGTCCGCACCGTCCTGGTCTCCGGGCAGGGACGCGCTCGTGAGCGCGGGGGCGCGCGGCTCCAGCAGCCGCCAGATTCGTTCCAGAAACCGGAAACAGCCCTCGACCCCCTTCTCGTTCCACTCCAGGTCCTTCTCGGGCGGCGCCGCGAACAGGGTGAACAGGCGCGTCGTATCGGCGCCATAGCGGCGAACCATTTCGTCCGGGTCGACGATGTTCCCCTTCGACTTGGACATCGCCGTCCCCCCCTTGAGCACCATCCCCTGGCAGAGGAGGTTCCTGACCGGCTCGTCCAGGCGCGTAAGGCCCAGGTCACGCAGCACCTTCGCGAAAAAGCGGCAGTAGATCAGGTGCATGGTGGCGTGGGTGATCCCCCCGATGTACAGATCGATCGGGAACCATGCCTCGATGATCCCGGGGTCGAACGGGGCTTTCGAATTGCGCGGATCGGCATAGCGGTAGAAGTACCAGGCCGAATCGACGAACGTGTCCATGGTGTCGGTTTCGCGCCGCCCGGGTCCGCCACAGCGCGGGCAGGGGGCGTTCACGAACGACGCGACGCGGGCGAGGGGCGATCCCCCTTCCCCCGTCAGCGGCACGTCCTCGGGCAGCAGGACCGGGAGGTCCGCCTCGGGAACGGGGACTGTGCCGCATCCCGCGCACTCGATGATCGGGATCGGCGTGCCCCAGTAACGCTGCCGGGAGATCCCCCAGTCCAGCAGCCGGTAGTGCAGCGTGCCGCGCGCATAGCCGCCGGCCTCGCCGTCCCTGAGCATCGAACTCCGGGCGGTGGCCGAATCCTGGCCGGAGAACGCCCCCGAGGCGACCAGCCTCCCGTCGGCCACCATCGCGGCCTGCGGCCTGACGTCGCCCGTCCCCCCGCCGTCCGGAACGACGACGGTCCGCATGGGCAGGCCGTACTTCGTCGCGAACTCGAAGTCGCGCTCGTCGTGCGCCGGCACCGCCATGACGGCCCCGGTTCCGTACTCCATGAGGACGAAATTCGCGGTCCAGACCGGCAGGATGTCGCCATTGTACGGATTGCGCACCCGCAGGCCGGTGTCGATCCCGTCCTTCTCTTCCGGCTCCATTCCGGCGCGTGTCACGTCGCGGGCGTCGATCCGGCGCAGGAAGTCGTCCAGCCTAGGACGCGCGGGGCTTGAAGCGGGGATGCGCCCGAGGACCGGATGGCGCGGGGCGACGACGCAGAACGTCGCGCCGAAGATCGTGTCGAGGCGCGTGGTGAACACCTCGAGGATCCCCTCTCCGGGCCCTGTGGCGGGCTCGACGATCGGAAAGCGGACGACCGCCCCTTCGCTCCGGCCGATCCAGTTGCGCTGCATGGTGCGCACGCGCTCCGGCCAGCCGACCATGGCGTCGAGCTCCCGATCCAGCTCCTCGGCGTAGGCGGTGGTCTTCAGGAACCACTGATCGAGCTCGGTGCGCCCGACCACCGACTCGCAGCGCCAGCAGCGTCCCCCCTCCACCTGCTCGTTCGCCAGGACGGTCCGGCAGGAGCCGCACCAGTTCACCCAGCGCCGGCTCTTGTAGGCCAGGCCGCGCTCCAGCATCTTCAGGAAGAACCACTGGTTCCAGCGGTAGTAGTCCGGCCGGTGTGCGGCGATCTCGCGGCGCCAGTCGTACGCCAGTCCGAGACGCCGGAGCTGCTGCCCCATGTGGTCGATGTTTTCGTTGGTCCAGCGGGCCGGGTGGATGCCGTGCTTGATGGCGGCGTTCTCGGCCGGCAGGCCGAAGGAGTCCCATCCCATGGGATGAAGAACATCCCGTCCGCGCATCCTCTGGAAGCGGGCGACGGCGTCGCCAATGGAGTAGTTCCGCACGTGACCCATGTGCAGCCGCCCGGACGGGTACGGGAGCATCTCCAGGCAGTAGAACTTCATTCCCCGGGGCCTGGGACCGGCCCCGAAGGCGTCCGCCCGGCGCCAGTGGTCCTGCCATTTGCGCTCGATGGCGTCGAATTGCCCGCGGTACTCCCCGTGCATGGTCCGAAGTCCTCCTCGCGTTCCTGAAACGGGCGGCCATTCTAGCAGGATCCTCACCCGCCGGCCGCGTGATGCGGCCGAGAGCATTGCACTTTCGTAACCCGCAAATACAGGTAGACCGCGAACTTGCGGTGATGCGCCGGGAACCTATATTCGCTCCGCCCGGCGGGAAGAGGCCCGTTCGACAGGCGGCGGGCGGGCCGTCCGGGCAGGGAACGGAGCGTCCGGTGCATAACGCGGCGACCTCACCAGGCATGCGAGTCGTGGAAGGGACGATCTCCCCCGCAATCGGCGTGCTCGGTCTGCTGGCGTCCCCCATCCCCCAGGATGACCGGCTCGGCGAATCGCTACGGACACTCGAGCCGGCCGCCCTGGCCGCCCTGCTCGATCGAATCGCCTTCCACCGGATCGACGGCCTGGCCTACCGGGCGGTTTCCCGCTTGCCGCAGCGGAACATCGATCCGTGGCTGCGCTCGGCGCTCAAGAGGCGCGCACAGCGGTTCACGGCCGCGACCCTCTCCCAGGCGCTGGCTCTGGCGGAGGTCCTCGAAGAGCTCGATCGCAGCCGCATCCCGGTCATGGTGATGCGCGGCGTCGAGACGGTGGAGACGGTCTACGGCGACCCGTCGCTCCGACCTTTCGAGGATCATGATCTGCTGGTCCTGCCGGAGGACGAGCCCGGGGCGCGCCGTGCCCTCGAAAGGCTCCGGTTCGCGGAGCAGTCCCGCACTCTGTTCCGCCGCGGCGGAGTGATTCTCGACCTGCACACGGACCCGCTCGGCGCCCGCCGTCGGCCCACGCGCCGGGCGGCCTTTCCCGTCTCGGTGCCGGACCTCTTCGCGCGGGCTTCGCGCGGCCGGGTCGCGGGGGCGCCCGCGCTCCTTCTCCAGCCGGAGGACAGCCTGCTCCTCCTGGCTATCCACCTGATCAAGCACTCCTTCGACCGCCTCGTCCGGATCGCCGACCTGTCCCACTTCGTGTTCCACAAACGCGGCCTGCTCGACTGGAGCGTCCTGGGACGGCGCTCCGAGTCCTGCGGGGCCTCGAAGCTCCTCGGCTGGGCCCTGCAGTCCGCGGGCATCCTGGGTGTCGGCGTGCGCGCCATCGACCGACCGGCGACGGAGGCGGATGGAGCCCTCGAGCGCCACCTGATGGCCCGCGCCATGGCGCTGCGCCCGCTCCCCTGGTCAGGCGAGATTCTCATGATGCTCGCGACGCGCGGTCTGGGGACCCGGCTGCGCTTTCTGGTCGACGCCTTCTGGCCCGCGGGAGAGGTGAAACCGCGCGGCTGGAGACGCGCCAAGGCGCTGCCGCGCAGGGTCTTCGATCTTGCCGTGAGCGGGACCCGCCAGGCCGCCGCGAGAAGGAGGGCGCGATGAACCTCGATACGATGGTCACCCTGCCGCTCGTGCCCTCCCCCGACGTCGTGGCGAGGCGCGTGGCAGGCGAGTACCTGCTGGTGCCGGTGTTCAAGGGGGCGGCGGAAATGGATTTCATCTTCACCGCCAACGAGATCGGCAGCCACATCTTCCGCCTTCTCGACGGGCGTCGCGACGCGCGCACCATCGCCCGCCTGGTCAGCTTGGAGTACGACGTGGAGGAGGAGCGCGCCTACGACGAGGTGATCGAGTTCCTACGCGGACTCGTCGAGGCGCGCCTGGCGCGCCCCGCCATAGCGACCGAGGGACCATGACGCTTCCCGAGCTGTCCTACGCCGAGCTGGGGTCCCGGCTGATGCGGGCCGGGGCGGCGGAGCGCGTGCCCCTGTCCGGCTCGATGGAGATCACCTTCAAGTGCAACCTGCGCTGCGTCCATTGCTACATCCCGGACTACTCCGGGCGCAACGAGATGAGCACCGGTGAGATCAAGCGAATCCTGAGCGAGGCGGCGGACGAGGGCTGCCTGTGGATGCTGCTCACCGGCGGCGAGGTCCTGTGCCGCAGCGATTTCCCGGAGATCTACCTGCACGCCAAGCGGCTCGGGTTTCTCCTGACGGTGTTCAGCAACGGCACGCTCGTGGACGAGCGGGTCGCCGACCTGCTCGCGGAGTACCCGCCGTTCGGCATCGAGTTCACCCTGTACGGCATGTCGGACGAGACCTATCTCAAGACCACCGGGTTCCCGGGACGCTTCACCCGGGTGCGCCGGGCCATCGAGCTCCTGCTCGAGCGTGGGGTCCCGCTGAGCCTGAAGGCGGTGGCGATGGAGCCCCTCGCCGGCGAGATCGAGCAGATGGCCGCCTGGAGCGAGTCGCTCGGCGTGCGCTTCCGGTACGACGCGATGGTGCACGGGCGCCTGGACGGGTCCCTCGCCCCGACCAGCGTTCGATCGGCGCCCGAGACGGTCGTCGGGTACGACGCCTCCGACCCGGGTCGGCTTAAGGACTGGAAGGCCTTCTACGAGAAGTTCGTGAAGCCGACGCAGCCGTCCGCCTACCTGATGTCCTGCGGGGCGGGGATCAACAGCTTCCACGTCACCCCGCAGGGAACGCTCCTGTCGTGCGAGGCGCTCCCGCTGAACGGGTACGACCTCAGGAACGGGAGCTTCCGCGAGGGGTGGTACGGCCCGGTCGGGGACATCCGCCGCCGCCCCGCGGGAGCGGCCAACGTCTGCGCCTCGTGCGAGCTGCGGGCCATGTGCGATCGCTGCCCGGCCACCGCCACGCTCGAGACCGGCAGCCCCGACGGCTGGATCCCCTACTACTGCGAGGTCACGCACCGGCGCGCCGCCCTTCTCGAGGAGGAGATCGGCCGCCCCGAGACCGCGGCGCGATACCGCGAGCACGCCGACCGGGTGCGCTCCGGCTGGACGCCCGAGGGGGCCATCCTGCCTCGTGCCTCGGCGATCGGATCGGCCGCCGGCGGCTGCGCGTCAGGGGGCTGCGCCGCGGGCGGATGCACCAAGGCCGCCACCGGCACGAAGACGGCGAAACGACTGCTTCAGATTGAACGTCCCACGACACCAACAGCCGGCTCTCTTGAGGAGGTCGCATGACGAACCACAATGATTCCCGGCGGGGCCACGCGGCCCGCAGGCCTTACGAGACACCGAGATTGAGCCGCGTCCGGCTGGTGCCGGACGAGGCGGTCCTCGCGTCCTGCAAGAGCAACGTCACGGCCGGCCCCGGCGGCCCGATCAACAAGTGCTCGGCCAATCCAGCGCTGTGCTCGCACAATGCCAGCTGACTGCGTGCGCCCGCTGGTCCTGGAGGTGGCCCGCATCGGCCTCGAGGTGCGCACGGCCGATCCTTCGATCCGCCTGGTCGCCGAGCCGGCGCACGTGCCGTTCCTGGCCGAGGCGTCCGTGGAGGACTGCGCCCGGGTGCTGCTCGGGCCGGCTTCCGGCAGGGCCGCACGGCAGCCCGGCCGCACCCTGTTCGAAACCGGATCGGTCTGGCGGCTGGAGGAGGTCGGCGAGCAGCGCCTGCTGACCTTCCGTTCGGCCATTTTCGGACGGGAGCCGTATCTGGCGGTCGAATTCGACCGTGAATACACCCGGGGGGAGGGAGAGACCCTCGTCGGGGGCCCGATCCTCAACCAGAACGAGCTCCACCCTTTCGTCTATCCGTTCGACGAGGTCGTCTTCCTGGCCCGGCTGTCGCGCGGGCGCGGCGTTCTGGTGCACGCCTGCGGTCTGGTCATCGGCGGGCGCGGTCTGCTGTTCCTCGGGACCTCGGGGGCCGGCAAGAGCACCACCGCCCGCCTGTGGAAAGAGCGCGGCGGCGTGACCATCCTCTCGGACGACCGCATCGTCATCCGGTCCGAAGGGGACGGCTATCGCATCTACGGCACGCCCTGGCATGGAGAGGACGGTTGGGAGACCCCGTCCTCGGCGAGGCTCGATGCGGTGTTCATCCTGGACCAGGCTCCGCGCAACCGGATCCAGGAGATGACCCCCTCGACGGCCGTCGCCCAGATGATGGTGCGCGCCTTCCCGGCGATGTGGGATCAGCAGGGTCTCGAGTTCGCAGTGAAATTCCTGGCCGACCTCACGGGCAGAGTCCCGGTGAGGCGCCTGCAGTTTCTCCCGGACCGAACCGCGGTGGACTGCGTCCTGGAATCCCTCCAGGGCGGCGACCTGCCCGCACGGGGCCGGGCGGACGAGGCGCGGTCTGTCCGGATGAGGGACGACGAATGAACCAGATCCTGGTGGTGGACGACGAGGCGGCAATCCGCGATGTCCTGATCGAGTTTCTCTCCGACCACGGGTATGCGGCGACCGGCGCCGAGAACGGTCGCGAGGCGCTCATGATGGTCCGGACGCTCAGGCCCCAGATCATCCTCCTCGACATCGCCATGCCCGGCATGAACGGGATCGAGACCCTGAAGAAGCTGCGCCAGGAGATCCCCCAGGCGGCGGTCATCATGATCAGCGGCCACGCCGACAACGACATGGCCCTGCAGGCCCTGGATCTCGGAGCCTACGATTTCATCCAGAAGCCCCTCGATTTCCGCTACCTGGAGCGGACGCTGCTCGCGAAGATCGTGACACTCGAACCGGAGGCCGGCGAGTCTGCGGCCAGGGAGACGGATGGTGAAGGCGGACGACGCACCGGACACCGGTCGCGGTAAGGCGCCACTCGCCCTGCCCGTCCTGCTCGCCGATCGCCAGGAGGTCGTCTTCGTGGCGACGCCCCGCGGCATCGAGAGCCTGCGTGTACCCCGGCGCTACTGGGGCATGCAGGTCGGGGTCGTGGCGATCCCGGTGAGCGACGAGGAGGTGCGCGGAACGGAAGTCCTCCCCGCCTCCGAGGCCGGGACCTGGCCGCGGGTGGTGACGCGGCCGGACGCCCTGGCGCCGGCGCTGTCCCGGCTCATGGGGGGCGAGCACGTCGAGCTCAGCCTGCAGCCGGGGCGCGACGGGCTGCGCGCGACCCTCCTCACCTCCTCGGGCGAGGAGCAGCCCCTTCCGGTCGCCCCCAAGGATGCCCTCGGTTTCCTGGCGGCGGTCTTCCAGCAGGTGCCGCGAGGCGTCGTGAAGACCGCCGGAGGGCGGGCCCGGCGGGTGCTCCTCAGCGTGCGACCGGCTCCGCGACCGCAGGAGTACCGCGTGCGGGTGACGGGCGTCGTCGAATCGGCGTCTCCCGCCACGCTCGCCGACATCGGGTTCTCGCCGGCGGTCCTCGAGCTTCTCCTCGATAGCCTGGATCGTCGCGCCGGCATCCTGCTCGTTTCCGGGGGGCCGGCGACTGGGAGGACCACGACCCTCGACCTCATGGCCCAGACGCTGGTGTCCCGCGGCCACGCCGGCGGGCGCATCGGCCCGCGAGCCCGCCAGGCGCGGCCCGAGCTCCCCTGGCTGGCGGGGACCCTGTCCGATTGGCCTTTCCCCGACAGCCTGCTGCAGGCCGCGCCCGAGTTCGTGCTGGTCGAGAGCCTCGAGGGGGCCGCCGACCTGGTCCTGGCGGCGCGCCTCGCCGCGAGCGGCTGCCTGGTGCTCGCCGGGGCCCCCGCGGCCGACCCGGAGTCCCTGTCGAGAAGCGTCGGTCGGGCGCTCGAAGCCGGGTCGGCGCCCGCCGTTCCGGTGGCGGTCCTGGCGCAGACTCTCGTCCGGACGGTCTGCCGCGGCTGCATCGGCTGGTCGATGCTGTCGGCCGAGAAGGCGCGCCGTTTCGGTTTCCATCGCCGCGACGTCGAATCGATGGAGGGGCGGGGTGGCCTGTCCGTCGCCCGGGCACAGGGATGCAACGACTGCGCCGGCACGGGCGCTTCCGGGCTGACGGGGGTCTTTGAGCTGGTCGACCCCGAAGCCGGCCCCGGTTCCCTTCCGCGCCTGCGCGAGGAGGGCTGGCGGAAGGCGATCCAGGGTCACGCCTGCGTGGACGACGTGGCCACCCTGCCGGGCGCGCAGCGGGGCATGCGGAGCCTGCGCGAGATCATGGTGCACGCGGGAGTGGCACCGGTCGTCGCGGAGGGCTCCCCCGCCGCTTCGGGAAGCGCCCCCGCGGTCGCACTCCTGAAGGGGCCCGCGGTCGTCTCCGGGCCGCGCCCGGCGGCCGCCGTGGACGGCGCGCAGACCCTGTCGAAGATCCTCCGGGATGCGCACGTCCAGAGACCGGTCGACGCGAAAGGACTGACGGAACTGGCGGGCTCGATCGTCGCGAGCGGCCGATCGACGACTCCCCTGCCGGACCTGCTGGCCGCCGTCGGCGGCTTCCGCCTGGCCACCCACTCGGTCAACGTCGCCTTCATCGCGGCCCGCATCTGGTGCGCGCTCGGACTCGAGGCGGACCCTCGGGTGGGCCTCCTGGCGCTTCTCCATGATGCCGGCCTGATGCGGGCCGGGATCGATCCGGATGCCGAACTTCCGTCCATCGGCTCGGAGGAGGCGCTCGACCCGAAGGGGGAGCGCGAGAATCCGGGGCCGATCCTGAAGGTCCTCGGGGCGGACGCCGCGGGGCTCCTGGAGTCGATCCGCGAGGTGCACGGTCTCCTGCGGTTCGACCTGCCGACCCCTTCGGAGCGCTCCCGCGCCGACACGGCCGCCCAGGTCGTCGCCCTCGCGAGCCTCCTCGAGATGCACACGCACGGATCGGACGATCGTCCGGAGTCCGACCTTCACGACGTGACCTCGCTGGTCATGGAGCAGCACGGCCGGCGATTCTCTCCCGCCCTGTTCCGCGCCCTCCTGAAGGCGATCCCAATCTTCCCCATCGGCGCCCTGGTGGAGCTCAGCAGCGGCGACCTGGCGTGCGTGGTCTCTCTGAACGAAGACAACCACTTCCGGCCGCGCGTCGAGATCACCGCCTCGGCCGGCGGGCACGACCCGGGCGAGAGACGGGTCATCGACCTGGCGCGCGCTCCGTTCCTCCACATCCGGCACCGGGTGAAGGGCGTCGGCGCGCCCCCCGCGCAGGTCGCCGTATGACCGCCGCACGCGGCCGCGGCCCCGGCGCAACGCCCGGAGGGTCCCTGCCCGAGGTCGAGCGCGAGGCCGCACCGGTCCTCGATGCGCTGCTCCTGGGGGGGCACGCGGCGCTGGTTCCGGTCAGGGGCGCGAGCATGCGACCGGCCCTCGTCCAGGGAGATGTGGCGGTGGTCTCCCCGTTCCTCGGCCTGCCTCGACCGGGGCAGATCGTCCTGGCGCGCTCCTCTCCGGATCTCCTCGTGGTGCACCGGCTGGTCCTCGTGGAGATGCGCGCCGGCCGTCGCGTCTACCGTCTCCAGGGGGACGCGGAGGGGGGACCCGACGCGGGGGTGCTTCGGGAGGACTTGCTCGGGCGCGTGACCGCGGTCGTGCGCAATGGACGCCGGTTGCCGATCGACGATCCCTGCTTCGCTCCTTCGCCCGGGGCGCGGCGCCTCGCCGCGGTCCGCCGCGCCCGCCGGATGCTGCGCGGCGCCGGCATCGTCATCCTGGCCATTCTCTGCCTGTTCGGTGTCGTGGCCGCGCAGGAGGCGCCCGCCACCGGGGTCGCGCAGGAGGAGACCATCGCCCCCGCCGCCGACTACCTGTTCGGACCGGGCGACGTCCTGAGCCTCCGGATCTGGAACGGACAGAAGATCGACGAGCTCAAGCTGACCGTGCAGAGCGACGGAGAGGCCTTCCTTCCGGTCATGGGAATCGGCGCGCTGCCGGTGGCCGGCCGCACCGTCGTCGACCTCAAGAAGGACATCGAGAAGCGCTTCCAGGCGATCTACAGGGAGACGCACGTCGAGCTCCTGATCACCAAGTACGCCGGCCACCGGGTGAGCCTGATGGGGGAGGTGAAGACCACCGCCAGAAACGACAGCGGCCCGGGCTCCTGGGCCCTCGAAGGCCCGACCCGCCTCGTGGAGTTCCTCTCGGCGCACGGCGGTCCCTCGCAGGACGCGGACGTGATGCGCATCCAGGTTATCCGGCCGGGGTCGCCGCGCCGCGAGCTGAACCTGTTTCGCGCCGTCTTTCAGGGAAACGAGAGCGACGATCCGTGGCTGCGCCACGGCGACCTCGTGTTCGTCCCGTCCCTCTCGATGGGCAACCGCAAGGTGTTCGTCCTCGGGGAAGTCAACCAGCCGGGGGTCGTGAACATCATCGACAAGATGGGCCTGGTCGAGGCGATCTCCCGCTCCGGAGGGTTCAGCTCCAAGGGGTACATGAAGGGGGTCGTGGTGCTGAAACGCGGCGACGGCGGCCAGGCGGAGATGAAGATCGCCAACTTCAAGGAGATGTTCAAGGAGGGGGACCTCGAGGCGGACGTGCCGCTGGCTCCGGGCGACATCGTGTTCGTGCCCCGCCGCGCCATCGCGACGCTCCAGGAGGTCATGTCGATCATCGCCCCCGCCCTCGGGATCATCGAGTCGATCTACATCATCGACAACTTCCAGAAGGACTGACATGGCCGCCCAGTACGACCTGAACCTCCAGGACTACCTCCGCATCCTGCGCCGGCGCTGGAAGATCGTGGCGGGCTGCTGCCTGGCGCTGGGGGCCCTGACCCTGATCATGACGCCGCGGGCCCGGCCGGTGTACGAGGCGAACGCCCGCGTCAAGTGGAGCCGGACCGACAGCGTCACGGGGCTGTTCCTCGAGGCATTCACCTGGAGCCCGGGGGACGATCTCGCGACCCAGGCGCAGATCATCACCAGCAAGCCGGTCGCCCTGAAGGCGGCGCAGCGGCTCGGCCGCATCCCGGTGTCCGCGACGATCGAGACCGTCCTGGCCGACCCCAAGATGGCGGCGGCTCTCGACGCGATGCTCGCCACCTACACCGCCAAGCCGATCGACAACACGAGCCTGATCGAGATCCGGAGCGCCTGCCCGACCGCCGAGGAGGCGGTGCAGTTCGTCAATGCCGTCATGCAGGAATACATCATCCGCCACACCTTCGAGCGCAATCGCCAGGCGATCGAGGCGCGCGAGTTCGTGGAGCGCCAGGTCGCCGAAGTGAGCGCCCGCCTGCGCGCGGCCGAGGAGCGCCTGACACGATTCAAGGAGGCCAACGTCGGCGCCAGCATGCCGGACGCCAAGGAGATCCAGTTCTTCCAGGACGAAGCGGGCCGGACCGAGGCCCGGCTCTCGTCGATGCAGCAGCTCGTCGACCTCCTGGACCATCCCGGCGACCCCGGCTCGTCCCCCGAGCTCCTCCTGGTGGACCTGCCCGAGGAGGGGCTCGCGGGCCTCAGGCTGGAGCTCGCGAAGCTCGAGGATCGGAAGCGCCAGATCCTGTCCTTCCAGAAAGAGGACGCCCCCGAGGTGAAGTCGATCAAGGAGCAGATCGACCTGCTCACCGCCCGCCTGAGGCGCGAGGCGCACTCGGCGCTCGGCCTGGCGCGCGCCCGCAAGCGGGACCTGGATTCGAAGCTGGCGCGCTTCCCCCGCGCCGAGCAGACGCTGATGGAGCTGCAACGCGAGGTGGCGGTCAACACCGAGGCCTACCAGATGCTCATGCGCAAGCACCAGGAGGCGCTGATCAAGGAGGCCGACAAGGTGCAGGAGCTCAGCGTCGTCGAGGAGTCGACGGCCGCCATCCCGCGCCACGCCCCCGGCCGGATCCTGAGGTCCCTGGTGGGGCTTATTGTCGGTCTCCTCCTCGGGCTGGTCGCCGCCTTCCTGGCCGAGACCCTGGACACCTCCATCGGCAGCATCGAGGACGTCGAGGAGTATCTGGGACTGCCCGTGATCGGCGTCGTCCCGCACATCGACCCGGACTCCACGCGCCGCGAGATCCTGCAGCGCAACCCCACGCTGGCGTCCGATCCGAACCTGGAGGGCCTGGGCGCTCTGGTGACCCAGTTCGCTCCCCAGTCTCCGGCGGCCGAAGCGTTCCGATCGCTCCGGACCAACATCGAGTTCTCGCGCATCGGCAAGGCGGGCCGCACCTTCCTGTTCACCTCCGCGTCTCCCAGCGAGGGGAAGTCGACGACGGTGGCGAACCTGGGGGTCGCCATGGCCCAGATGGGGATGAAGACGCTGGTGTGGGACTGCGACCTGAGAAGCCCCTCGCTCAACCGCATCTTCGGGGTGCCCCGGGAGCCGGGATTCACGCACGTCGCGCTCGGCATGAACCGGCTGGACGACGTCCTGCACCGGTTCTCGGAGGTCTTCCTCGGGCGTGTCGACATGCAGTCGATGCTGACCTCGGCCGGTCTCGAAAACCTGCGCATCCTGACCGCCGGGGCGCTGCCCCCCAATCCGTCGGAGCTCCTGGCGTCCCCTTTGTTCACCGATTTCATCGTGGAGGTGGCCTCGCGTTTCGACGTCATCCTGATCGACGCGCCGCCGATCCTGCCGGTCACTGACGCGGTGGTGCTGTCGACGCGCGTCGACGGGGTCGTGCTCGTCTACCAGCTCGGGCGGATCGGTCGTGCCGTGCTGAAGCGCGCCAAGACCCACCTGGACAACGTCCATGCCGCCATTCGCGGCATCGTGCTGAACGACGTGAAGGCGGAGGTCAGCACGTACAGCCCCGAGATGCAGTACATCTACCATCGTTACGCGGGCAAGCCGGTCGACGCCGTGCCAGCCGTCACGGAGGCCACCGGGACGCGGTCCGGGATCCGAGCCGCCGGCGGCGAACGCTAGCCTCCCATGAACGCCTCTCCGGGGACGGCCGGTGTCCTTCCGGCACGGAGTGCGGCCCTGCTCGCGGGGGTCGCGACGGCCCTCGTCCTTCTGGCGCTCTGGATCACCAGCGCGCCGCTGAAGCTTCCCATCGTGGCCGCGGTCGCGGCCATCCTGTTCCTGGCCACGATCCTGCGCGCCGAGGCGGGCCTGATCATCCTGATCCTCTCGATGCTGCTCTCCCCCGAAATCTCGATCGGGGGGGGCGGCGGCGCGGGCCTGGAAGGGACCCGCGAGGTCATGCTTCGAACGGAGGACCTGCTTCTCCTCCTGGTCGGCTTCGCCTGGATCGCCCGGATGGCGATCCACAAGGACCTCGGAGCCATCCGTCGCAACACTCTGAACACGTGCATCTTCGCCTACGCCGCCTGCTGCCTGTTCTCCACCCTGATCGGCATCGAGGCGGACCGCGTCCGGCCGATGGTCGGCCTGTGCTTCGTCGCCAAGTACCTCGAGTACTTCATCATCTTCTTCATCACGCTGAACTACGTGCGCGGCGGCGATCGATTCCGGCGCCTGCTCGCCGCCGCCCTGATCACCGCGGCCCTCATCGCCGCCTACGGCTGGTGGCAGATCCCCTCGGGGACCCGCCCGTCGGCGCCGTTCGAGGGCCGGGAAGGAGAACCGAACACCCTCGGCGGGTACCTGGTGCTGGTGTTCAGCGTGTCCTGCGCCATCGCCCTGACCCTGCCGGACGGGTGGAGGCGCTGGAAGCGAGGCTGCGCGGCGCTCGCCCTCTTCGTCATCCCGCCGCTTCTGGCGACCCTGTCGCGGAGCTCGTGGATCGGTCTGTCCGCTTCCCTGGCGACGCTCATGGCCCTGTCGCCGGCACGCCGGCGGCTGTTCGCGGCGGCGTCCCTGGCGGCGGCCCTGCTGTTCTTCGTCCATCCCGCGAGCGTCGAGGATCGCATCCTGTACACCTTTCAGGGAGAGGACGACTCGGTGCAGGTCGGCCACGTGAAGCTCGATCCCTCCGCCTCGGCCAGGCTGACGTCGTGGGGCGAGGCGCTGCGGGCCTTCGTGAAGCACCCCGTCGCGGGATGGGGCGTCACGGGATACGGGTTCCTCGACGCCCAGTACTTCCGCCTCCTGGTGGAGATCGGCGCCATCGGCTTCACCGCCTTCGCCCTCCTCGTCGGGAGCGCCGCGGCCCTGTTCTACCGGGTCGCCACGGGCCAGGCCGATCCCCTGGTGCGCGGGCTCGGCCTCGGGATGACCGCCGGACTCGCGGGTCTCCTGGTGCATGCCGTCGGCACCAACACCTTCATGCTGATCCGGGTGATGGAGCCGTTCTGGCTCCTGACCGGTCTCGTGGTGGCCGCCTCGGCGCCGGCGCAGGAGGCCTGAGCATGGAGCGCACGGGCCGTCCCGACGCTCGCGGACTCGACGCGCACGGCGAGAAGACCGCGGCCGCCAGGGGGGTCGCCTGGGGCGGGATCGAGTCGGCCACCTCGGCGCTCGTCGGGCTGGTCCTGACCCCCTTCGTCGTACGCGCCTGCGGGATCGAGGGGCTCGGGCTCTGGGGGGCGTCCTGGTCGCTCGCCCACACGACCCATCTCCTGGATCTCGGCGTCGGGGCGTCCTACAGCCGGTTCACGTCGAAGGCGATCGCGATCTCCGACACGGCCGGCCTCAACCGGATTCTGGGGGCCGGAATGGGATTCCACCTGGGCCTGGGGATCCTCCTGTCGGCGATCGCCCTGGTGTGCGGTCCGCGCGCCCTGGGGCTCGTCGTGCCCGGCGGACCCCTCGCGGGGCAGGCCGCCACCGTCTTCGGCTGCACGCTGGCCACCGTGGTGCTGCGCACGGTCCTCTCGGGCTACCGCGGCGTGGTCGCCGGGGCGCAGCGCCTGGACCGGCTCGGACGAATCGGATCGACCGTCTCTCTGCTGGAGGGGTGCGGCGCCGCCCTGGCGCTCTCTGGCGGCTTCGGGCTTCGTGGCATGGCGCTCAACTCGCTTCTGGCCGCCGGGCTGGCGTCGTTCCTCGAAGCGACGGCGGCGCACCGTCTCGTGCCGGGTCTGAGGCCCGTGCCGTTCGCGGCAGGGAGAGCCGAATGGCGGGAGCTCCTGTCGTTTGGCATGCGCATCCAGATCGTGCGCGTCTCGGAGATCCTCGGCGCGCACCTCCCCCGCCTTCTCCTGGCCGGAGCGTCCGGATTCGTCGCCGCGGGCCTCTACGATCTGGGCGCGAAGATCGCCGGGATCCTGCAGATCGCGGCCCTGCCCCTGCCTGTCATCCAGCCCCTGGCGGGGCGGCTCGATGCGCGCGGCGACGATCAGAGTGTCCGCGCCCTCGTCGAGCGTGCCACGCGTTACGTGGCGCTTCTGGCCGTCCCCTGTCTCGCATTGGTCCTGCTCGACGCCGAGGCGGTCCTCAGGGCCTGGACGGGACGCGACATTCCGCAGGCCTCGGCCACCGCGGCGCGATTGCTCGCCGCGGCCGCGGCCCTGAGCTTCATGGTGTCGCCGCTTCGTCTCGTCCTGCGGGGGATGGGCCGACCGGGACCCGAGGCCCGCGCCGCGCTCGGCGGGTCGCTCGTGCACGTCGGCCTGGCCGCGGGCCTGGCGGCCCCGTACGGGGCCCCCGGCGTGGCCGCCGCGGCGCTTCTCGGGGCGGCGCTGGCCGCGGCCCTGCTCACCCGGGGCGCGCTCCGGATCGCTCCACGTCTCGTTCGTCCCACCGGTCTCGCCGTCCCCGCTCCCGTCCTGGCCGGGCTCGGCGGCCTGCTCGCCGGCGGTGCGTTGCGCCTGGCCGTGCTGGGAGCGCACCTGCCGGTCGCGACGCGGACCGCGGCGCTGACGCGCCTCCTCCCAGAGGGGATCGTCCTCGTGTCCGCCGCGTTCCTGCTCGCGGTCTGGCTGCGGGCGTTCACGCGCGACGATCTCGCCGCGCTCGCCGGGGCGCTGCCCGGCGCCGGCCGCGCGGCCGGCCCGCGCGCCTCCGGGCCGGCGGGCCCGCACGCGGCGCTCGGCGCGGCGGGGCGAACATGAAGACCATCCTGTCTGGGGCCTCCAACCCCCGCTTCGAGGCGCTCCCGGACTATCTCGCCGCCGCGCTGTCGCGCCTCGGTCACGAGGTGACGCGGTTCGATCACCGCGACTTCCTCCTGCCCGGCCGCCTGCGCCAGCGCTGGCCCACCCTGGATCGGCTCGATCGGGACCGGCTGAACGCGCGCCTCCTTCGGCTGGCGCGCCGCGTGCGGCCCGATCTCCTGATTGTCAATCAAGGGGCCGTCCTGACCCGGAGGACCATCGAGCGGCTGCGCGACCAAGGCGTCCGCTGCGTGAACTGGTTCTCGGACTATCCGGCCGAATTCCACGCGGGGCTCCGGATGGCCGACGCGTACGACTCCTTCTTTCTCGGCTCGTCGTTCGCCGCGGCCCGGCATCGCGAGGCCGGCCTCGCGCGTTCCTTCTGGCTCCCGTTCGGCTGCGACCCGGAGGCGCACCGTCCCGAAGCGGTGGAGGCGGCCCCCGCGTGGCGGGGCCCCGAGACGGTGCCGCCGGTCGTCTTCATCGGCTCACATTATCCGGAGCGCCAGGTTCTCCTTAGGTTCCTGCGCGGCCTGTCCGTCGGCGTCTGGGGACCCGGCTGGGAGCGGGCGGCGGACGATCCCATCGTGCGCCCGATGATCCGGGGCGGCCCCCTGAGGCCCGCCGCCTGGCGCCGGCTCTACGCGCGATCCAAGGTCGTCCTGAATATCCATTACGGCGCGTTCGGGCCGATCGAGGCGTCGGGAGATCTGGCCAGTACCCGCGTCTTCGAGATCCTGGCGTGCGGCGCCTTCCAGGTCGTCAACCGGCAGGGGGATGTCCTGCGCCTGTTCCGGGACGGGGAGCATCTGTCCGTGTTCTCGAGCGGCGAGGAGATGCGCGCCCGCGTCGAGCAGGCGCTGGCAGACGACGCCCTCCGCCTGGCCGTGGCGCGGGCGGGGCGGGCCGAGGTACTGGCCCGGCACACCTACGGGCACCGGGCGAGCGTCCTCCTCGATCCGGCGGCGAAGGACTTCGTCCCGGCGGCGGCCACCTGGCCCCCGGCGCGGTCCGGGGCGGCGGGAGGATCCCGATGAGGGTCGTGCGCATCGTCCACCTGGTGGAGGCGCTGGGGACGGGCGGTCTGGAGCGTGTGGTGCAGGCGCTCGTGCGGCACGCCGACGGGCGTCGCTTCGAAGTGGAGGTCCTCTGCGCGGTGAAGGGGGGCCCCGTGGCGCGCGAGATCGAGGCGCTCGGAACGCGGGTGCGGATCCTGGGCGGGCGCGGTTACGGTCCGCGCGACATTCTGTCGGCGGCCCGGGCGATCAGGGAATCGGGGGCCGACGTGGTGCACTCCCACGGTCACTTCGCCGGCGTCGTGGGACGGGTCGCGAGGTGGTGGGCGGGCGGAGCGGTTGCCGTGCACCACCTGCACACGGTCGATTCCACCTTCGAGGCGAGGCATCGCCGGCGCGAGCACTTCCTCCTCCGCCTGACCCGGCGTGTCGTGTGCTGTTCGGAATCGGTGGCCCGCCACGCGAGGCGGGATCTGGATGCGCCGCCCCACCTCCTGTCGGTCATTCCGAACGGCATCGATCCCCCTCCGCCAGCCAGCCGGGCCCAAGCGTTCGAGCGCCTCGGATTGAATCCGGGAGCCGGTCCGATCGTCGGATGCGTGGGAGGACTGTCGCGCCACAAGGGGCAGCTCATCCTGATGCACGCCGCGGGACAGCTCTCCGGCGGGCCGCCGAGCCCGACCCTGGTGCTGGTCGGCGAAGGCCCCGAGCGCCCCAGGCTCGAGTCGGAGGCCGTCACCCTGCAGGGGCGGGTCCGGGTTGTCTTCGCCGGCGAGCGGCCCGACGCCCGCGCCCTCCTGCCGGCTTTCGATCTCCTGGTCGCGCCCTCCATCGAGCGGGAGGGGTTCGGTCTGGCGGCGCTCGAGGGAATGGACGCCGGCCTTCCGGTCATCGCAAGCCGCCTGGGCGGGCTGCCTGAAGCCGTGGAGGACGGCCGGACGGGACTCCTGGTGCCGCCCGGCGACGTCCGGGCCCTGTCCCTGGCGATCGGGCGCCTGCTGGCGAGTCCGGCGGAACGCCGCGCGCTGGGGGCGGCGGGGAAGAGACGGGTCGAGTCGCGCTTCCGGGCCGCCTCGATGACGAGGCGGGTGGAGAGCGTGTACGAGGAGGTCCTGAGTGAGCGGCGCGCGGCCTGAGAGGACCATTCTGTTCCTGAGCGAGCGCTCCGATCTCTACGGCGGGGGGCAGCGGAGCCTGTGCGATCTCTCGAGCCGGCTGCGCCCCCGCGGCCTGCGGCCGCTGGCGGTCGTCCCCGGGCCGGGACCTCTCACGGACGCCCTGGAAGGCCAGGGGACGGAGTGGGCGGCCCTGCCCCTGCCGCCGCTGCTGTCCCGGGGCGGGTTCGGCCCCCTGATCGCCCTGGAGCGCCTGGTCCGGCTGGCGCGCCGGCTGGGGGCCGACCTCCTGCACAGCGACTCGCCTCGCACCGCCGTGTACGGCGGCCTCGCCGGGCGATTCCTGCGCCGCCCGCACGTCTGGCACGTGCGCGCTTCGCGTCCTTCATCCGCGGTGTCCGATCGCCTTCTGGTGTCGCTGTCCGACAGGATCATCTCCGTCTCCCGCGCCGCCTCCGAGCGGAGCGCGGCGGTGCGGCGCTCCCCCGCGATGCGCGTCGTGCGCACCGGGCTTCCGGACATCCACTTCCTGCCGCGGGCCGACGCCCGCGCCGCCCTCGGCCTGCCGCCCGATCCGTTCGTCTGCGGCGTGGTCGGCCGGGTGGAGGAGGACAAGGGGCGGGACGATGCCCTCGCGGCCCTGTTCGCCATCCGGCGGGTCGCTCCGTCTGCCCTTCTCACCTTCCTCGGCCCGCTCGATGTCGACGGCCGGTGGGCCCACACCTGCTCGCTGCGCGCTGCCGCCGCCGGGGCGGCCGGCGCGGTGCGTCTCGCCGGCGACCGCCCCGACGCGGGACGGCTCCTTCGGGCGTTCGATCTCCTGCTGCACCCGTCGCGTCACGAGGCGCTTCCCCGGGTGGTGATCGAAGCGCTGTTCGCCGAGGTGCCGGTCGTGGCGTCGGCCGTGGGTGGCATCCCCGAGATCATCGAACCGGGCCTGAGCGGGCTCCTGGTCCCTTCCGGGGACCCGGATGCCCTGGGACGCGCCGCGGCGAGGATCGCCTCCAGTCCGGAGCTCGGCCGCAGCCTCGCGACCGCCGGCGTCGCGCGGGCGCGGACCCATTTCGGCATCGAGCGGATGATCGACGAAACGACCGCCGTCTACGACGAGCTGCTGCGGCCGCGCCAGGCCCCCACCCTGGCCGGGCCGGGCGGGAAGGTCGGGGGCCGGGCCCGGGAGGTGATGCCATGACCGATCCCGATCGGGGCCCACAGCCCGCGCCCGTGGACGCCGCAGGGCGACGGGTACCGGACATCCAACCGCCGGCCTCCCCCGCGCGCCCCTGCCCGGGCTGCGGGGCGCGCGGCCCCGTGTCCCTCCCCTCCGAGAGCCACGCCGTCCGCTGCCTGCAATGCCGCCTGGTCTACATCGATCCCGTCCCGGCGGAGGCCATCACGCACCAGTCTTACGGCCCCGTGTACTACGAGCCGTGGCAGGGGCGAGAGGCCCGATCCCGCCTGCGTCTCTGGAGACGGCGCCTGGGCCTGATCGAAGCGCGGTCGCGTCTCGGGACGCTCCTCGACGTCGGCTGCGGCGACGGGCTCTTCCTGAGCGTGGCCCGCGAGGCGGGGTGGCGCGTCGACGGCATCGAATTCTCCCCCGAAGGGGCGCGACGATCGTCCCAGCGTCTCGGGCGGCCGGTGGCGGTCGGAGACCTGGCGCGCGAGCGGGGCCTGCGGGGCCCGTTCGACGTGGTCACGCTGTGGCACGTCCTCGAGCACCTGGTGGATCCGGGGACGATGCTCGACGCCGCGCGCGCCCGTCTGCGCCCCGGGGGTCTGCTGGTCGTGGCCGTGCCCAACCTCGACAACCTTCCGATGCGGGCCGCCTACCGGCTGGCGCGCGGCCGGCCTCTGCCGCTGTACGAGACCGGCGCGCGCGAGCCGCACATCAGCCATTTCGATCCCCGGACGCTTCCCGCATTCCTCGCGCGCCGGGGCTTCACCACCGTCGAGCTGCGGCCGGACCGCTGCGCCCTGACTCTGCCGAAGCGGGGGATCGATGCCCTGGCGGCCTTCCTGTCGATCGTGTCGCGCCGTCTTCTGACCGACGCCATGGTCGCGTTCTGCCGGAGGCCCTGATGATCCCTTCGGATGCCCGGATCCGTCTCGAGGTCGTGCGGCCCCCCGACCGGATGATCGCCGACCGCGCGCGGCGCGCGGCGCGCCTCGCCTGGCTGGCTCTGCGCTCGGCCGTCCTCCTGCCCCTCGGCCTCCTGCGGCGTCGGGTCCGCCGCATGCCGTCGCCGTCGCGGGTCTCCCGCATCCTGGTCATCCGGTGCGACCGGCTCGGTGACATGGCCCTGACCACCCCGGCCCTTCAGGATTTGAAGGACCATTTTCGCCGCGCCGAGATCACCGTCCTGGCGCCCCCCGGGGCACTGGCCCTGCTCGAGGCCCACCCGGCAGTCGACCGGCGGGCGCCCCTGATCGACCGGCGGCTGCCGGCGGACCTCCTCGGACGATTCGACCTGGTCATCGATTTCACCCCCGACGAGGACCTGCGCGGGGCTCTCCTGGCGCGCGCCACCCGCGCGCCGCTCCGCGCCGGATTCTGCGCCTTCGGGCGGCAGGCGTTCTTCAGCCTGCGCGGTCCCAGGGCCGATCCGCGCCGGCACGTCGTCGACCTGAATCGCGATCTGATCGCCTCGCTCGGGATCGAGCCGGGAAATCGACGGCCGGTGATCCACGTCACCCCGGAGGAGCGCGGCGCCGCCCAGGCCCACTTGGCCGCGCTCGGGGCGGCCGCACCGCGCGTCGCCGTCCACCCCGGAGGCCATTTCCCCAGCCAGCGCTGGCCGGCAGAGCGCTTCGCCGAGCTGGTGAGCGGTCTCACCGGAAGAATCGGGGCGGCGTGCATCGTGGTGGCGGGACCGGATGAACAGGACCTCGTGGAGCGCATCTGCGCCGCCACGCCGGACGCTCTGTCCACCGGACCCTTGAGCGTGCGCGAGATGATGGCGGTCCTCTCGGCCTGCGATCTGTTCATCGGCAACAACTCCGGGCCTCTGCATATCGCGTCGGCGCTCGGGCTTCCCACCGTGTCCGTGATGGGGCCGACCGATCCCCTGCGCTTCGCGCCGCGCGGGCCGGCCGATCGCGTCGTGCGCCGTGATCTGCCGTGCTCCCCGTGCCACAGGGGGCGCTGCTGGCACCACACTTGCCTGCGCTCGATCGAGCCCGAGGATGTCCTGGCGCAGGCGGAGGCGGTCGTGGCGGCCCTCCTGCCGCAGCAGGAGGCCCGATGAGCGCCGTCGCGCCCCGCCCGGCAGCCGCGTCGGCCGTGCCCGCGCGCCGTGTCCCGCGCCCGCGCGCCCGTGCGCGTTCCCTCGCCATCCTGCATGTCATCACACGGCTCGACCGCGGCGGCTCCTCCGACTGCACGCTGCTGCAGGCGATGGGGGCCGCGCGGCGCGGTCACCGCGTGACCCTGGTCTCCGGACCGTCCGCGATCCCCAGCCCCCTTCTGGCCGCAGCCCGGACGCAGCCCGGTCTCGAAATTCTCCAGATCGATTTCCTGGTGCGCCGGCCGTCCCCCCTGCAGGACCTGAGGGCGCTCGGCGCGATCCGGAGGCTCGTGCGCGACCGGCGCTTCGACGTCGTGCACACGCACACCTCGAAGGCCGGCGCCCTCGGCCGCCTGGCGGCATTCCTGGGCGGCCGCCCGCCGCTCGTCCACCAGCCCCACGGACACCTGTTCTACGGCTACCACGGACCGATCGGGACGGCGCTCGTGGTCCTGGCCGAGCGCCTCCTCGCGCCTCTGGCAAGTCGCCAGATCGCCCTGTCCTGGCGCGGCGCCGAGGAGCACCTGTGCCGTGGCATCGGCCGTCCCGGCGATTTCACCGTCGTGCGCTCCGGGATCGATTTGCGGCCCTATCGACGCGCCCGTGCCCGCCGGCCCGAATGCCGGCGTCGCTGGCGGTTTTCCCCCGAGGATTTCGTGGTCGGAACGCTGTGCCGGCTCGAGCCCGTGAAGGGGGTCGCAGAGCTCCTGGACGCCTTCCTCCTGGCGGCATCGTCCACGCCCCGTCTGCGCCTGGTGGTCGGCGGGGACGGGCCCCTGCGGGGCCGCCTCCTGGAGCGGGCAAGGGACGCCGGCATGGCGGAGCGTGTGGTGGTCGGAGGATCGTGGGTGAGGCCCGAGGACGTCCTCCCGGCCCTCGACCTGTTCGTGCTCGCATCGAGAAACGAGGGGATGGGAAGGGCCCTCATCGAAGCCATGGCGGTGGGCCTCCCGGTCGTCGGCACCGCGGTCGGCGGCGTTCCGGAGGTCCTGGAGGAGGGAGGGGCCGGCATCCTGGTCCCCCCGGGCGACCCCGAGGCGCTGGCCGCGGCGATCTCGAGGCTGGCGGCGGACGAGCGTCTGGCGGCCCACTACGGGCGACGCGCCAGGTCCCGCGCGGTGGCCTTCGGCGCCGGCAGAATGAACCACGCCCTCCTGAAGATCTACCGCAAGGTGATCCGATGACCGCTGCCTCCGGCGGTTCCCCCCGGGACCGGCGCCCCCGCGCGCTGCGGGGCCTGGCGCTGGCCCTCCTGACGGCGTGCGCCATGTTCGACGCCCGCGCGGCGGAGGCGCCTGGCCGCGCGGGCGGCGCGAGGTACTCCGACCTCGTGGCCGTGGTGCACCTGCACACCACCCTGAGCGACGGTCTCGCCACGCCGGTCGAGATGGCGCGCGCGGCGCGCCTCGCCGGGGTCGACGCTCTGATCGTCACCGACCATTTCCTGGAGCGAGTGGCCTACGCCCCCTGGCCCCTGGGGAACGTCACGGGGGTCGCCCTGTCCCGCCCCTCCGTGAAGTCGCGTGGGATCGCGAGCTACCTGAAGTCCCTCGCCGCGGCCGAAGCGGAGACCGGCATCCTGGTCCTGCCCGGAATCGAAGTCAGTCCGTACGCCCGCTGGAGCGGCTCGCTCCTGACGCGCACGCTGCGCCTGGAAGGCTGGCACCGCCACGCTCTGGTGATTGGCATCGAGAACGCCGGCGAGCTGGCGCGCCTTCCCGTGGCCGGCAATCTCTCCGGCGGGCGCTATGCCGCCTGGTCCCTCCTCTACCTGCTGCCCGCCATCGCCCTCGCCTGGTCGGGCCGGCGCGCCCTGCGGCCCGTCTACCACGAAACCCGGATACGACAGTTCCGCCTGCGGCGGAGGCGGCTGCCGATCGGCGAGACCCTCCTGGGGTCGACGGCGCTCGTGCTGCTCGTCCTCGGCTTCCCATTCAAGGTGGAGCGCTTCAGCCCGGTGGCCGGGGATCCCGGCGAGGCGCCGTTCCGCCTGCTGGAGGATCGGGTCCACGATCTCGGAGGCTTCATCGCCTGGGCCCACCCGGAGGCGGCGGCTGACAAGGAATTCCTGGGGGTCCGCCTGTCCACGGAGTCTTACGGCGGTCTGCTCTTGAAGACGGACGCGGACGCCTTCGGCGCCATGCCCGAAGGGGTGAAATCGCTCCTGCCGGCCGGGGGCTTGTGGGACCAGGCGCTCCGCGACCATCTCCAGGGCCGGCGAAGGAGCGCGCCGTTCGCTCTGGCGGAGCTCGACGAGCACCGCGCGGCCGGGGCGATCGACCTGGGAATCCTGCAGACGGTCATGCAGGTGCAGGAGCGGACGCACGCCGGCGTCCTGGAAGCCATGAAGGAGGGAAGAATGTACGGGCGCTGGACGCCCGACCGGAAGCCTCCCCTCGGCCTGACGGAGTGGAGCGTGAGGTCCGACGAAGCGGAAGCGATCGCCGGAGCGACCCTGCGCTCCCGCGGGCCGGTGACCATCCGCCTGGCGGTGTCCGGCGGCGACGGCGCCCCCGCCATGGCGCGTCTGGTGCGCGACGGACGCGTCATCTGGTCGAACCGCGCGTCCCCCCCGTTCGAGGCGGCCGTCGAGGACGACACACCGGGCGCGACGTCGTACCGCCTGGACGTCGAGGGGGCCTATCCCTACCGGCTGATCAGCAATCCGATCTTCGTCGTTCGGGGCGCCGAGGAGGGGGCATGAGGCTGGCGGCGCACCAGCCGCAGTATCTGCCGTGGCTGGGGTATTTCGACAAGCTGGATCGCGTCGACAGGTTCGTCCTGCTCGATGTCGTGCAGTACAAGAAGAACGAGTGGCAGAACCGCAACCGGATCCGCACGCGGGACGGCTGGCAGTGGCTGACGGTCCCGGTCCACTACCGCTTCCCGATGTCGATCCGCGAGGTCACGCTGGACGACGAAGGCGGCCGGTGGCGCCGGAAGCACCGCGAGGCGCTGCGCACCCACTACGCCCGCTCCCCTTATCGTGCGGCGGTGATGCCGGCGCTCGAGGCCCTCCTGGACGAGACCCACCCGAGCCTGGCGCACCTCAACCAGCGCACCGTGCGGCTGCTCGCCGACCTGCTCGGCGCGCGCACTCCGATCTCCCTCGCCTCGGACGTCCCGGGCCTCCCCGACGGGGCGGACGAGAGGCTGATCGCGCTCTGCCGCCATTTCGCCTGCTCCGAGTACCTGGCGGGGGCCGGAGGGGCGGCCTACATGGATCTGGAGGCCTGGCGGCGGGCGGATGTCCGGGTCGACTTCCAGGATTTCCGTCATCCGGTGTACCCGCAGTCGTACCCCGGATTCGAGCCGCATCTCTCCGCCCTCGATCTGCTTTGCAATTGCGGCCCCGGCAGCATCGCGCGCATCCGCGCCACCCGGGAGGCGGCGTGAACATCCTGGCGATCGGCGCCCATCCCGACGACGTCGAATTCGGCTGCGGCGGCACGCTCATGAAGTATGCGGGGAAGGGGGCCCGCATCGAACTCCTGGTCATGACCGACGGCTCGCGCGGCGGCGACGCCCGCATCCGCCGCCGCGAGCAGCTCGCGGCGGCGCGCGTGCTGGGGGCGGGGCGGGTCCACTGGGGCGGCTATCGCGACACCCTGCTCCCGACGGTGCGGCACCTGATCGACCGCATCGAGCGCGCCCTGGCGGCGGTCCGGCCCGACTTCATCTTCGTCAATTACCCCGAGGACACCCACCAGGATCACCGCCAGGTGGCGCGCGCCGCCGTGTCGGCGACACGCCACGCGCGCAACGTCCTCTTCTATGAAGGGCCGACGACCGTCGAATTCACCCCCACCGTGTTCATCGACATCGCCGACGAGATCCGCGGGAAGATCCGCGCGCTCCAGACTCACCGGAGCCAGGTCATGAAGACCCGCATCGAGGGGACCGCCATCTGCGAGATCGCCGAGGCCTCCGCCCATTTCCGCGGCGTGCAGGGACGCGTGCGCTGGGCCGAAGGGTTCGCGCCGCTGCGATTGTTCATCAACGTCACGGAGACCCCGGCGGCCCATCGCGCCCTCTCTCGCCGCAGGCGGGGGCGCTGATGCGGCAGGCGCTCCGGGTACCGCACGCCGAGACGCCGGTGCCCCATGCGCGCCCCTGCCTGGGCCGGGAGGAGGAGGGGGCCGCCCTGGGCGTCCTGCGCTCCGGCTGGCTGGCCCCCGGGGCGCAGGCCGCGGCGGCCGCGGAGCGGCTCGCCGGCCTGGCCGGCTGCACCGGCGCGGTGCTGCTCTCCTCGGGGACCACGGCGCTGACCCTGGCTCTGCGGGCGATCGGCGTCCAGCCGCGCGATCAGGTGGCCCTGCCGAGCTATGCCTGCGCCGCCCTCCTCCACGCGGTCCGGGCCGTCCCGGCGCGCCCCCTGGTGTGCGACATCGACCCGCAGACCCTCGGCCTGTCCCTCGAAGACCTGGATCGGCGCGCCCGGGGGCCGGTCGGCGCCGCCATCGTGGTGCATCCGTTCGGCGTGCCGGTCCGGATCGAGCCGTTCAGGGCCCGGGGGATCCGGGTCGTCGAGGACTGCGCGCAGGCGATCGGGGCCTCCGTCGATCGAGCGCCGGTCGGCTCGCGCGGAGACCTGGCGGTCTTCTCGTTCGGCCCGACCAAGCCCCTGACCTGCGGCGGTCCGGGAGGGGGCGTGGCGGCCACGCCGGCTCGCCTCCTGGCGTCCGTCGTCGATCTGGCGTCCCACGACGAGCAGCCCGACGACCGTCCAAGGGTGAACGGCCTCATGGGGGACCTGCACGCGGCGATTCTGCGGGTGCAGCTGGGACGCTTGGGGGCGTTTCGCGACAGGCGCGCCGCCATTGCCCGGCGTTACGACGAGGCGTTCGCCCCGCTCGGACTCGCCCGCCCTCCCTCCCCTCCCGGCATCGATCCGCTGGTCTACCGGTATGGCGTGCGCCTCCCGGACGCCGATCGCTGTCTCCGCGAGCTGAACCGGCGCGGCATCGTGGCCCGAAGACCTGTGCACACGCCGCTGCACGTCCTGCTCGGCCTGCGGGAGCCGTTCCCCCACGCCGAACGGGCGCAGCGGGAGATGGTCTCCCTGCCGATCTTCCCCGCCCTGACCGATCGGGAGGTGGAGCGGGTCATCACGGAGGTGCGGCAGTGCCTGTCCTAGCTCTCCTCGCGGTCGGGGTGTGGCTCCTGGCGCGCCCGCCCGGCGGCGGCGCCCCGGAGATCGCCCTGGTCGCCTTTCTCGCGGCCTTCGGCCTGACGCCTTTCGTGAGCCTGGTGGCGCGGCGCGGCGGCGCCCTCGACCTTCCGGATGCGCGCAAGAAGCACGGTGCGCCGACCCCCAAGCTCGGCGGTGTGGCGGTGATCTCGGCCTTCGTCCTGGCGATGGGACGCACCTCGACCATCGACCGCACCATGCTCTGCATCGCGGCGGCGGCGCTCGCCCTGATGCTGGCGGGGGCGGTGGACGACACGCGCGGGCTTTCGGCCCGCCTGCGTCTCGGCTTGCAGCTCGTGTGCGCCCTCCTGGTGATCGGCGCGGGGGTGCGGCTCAATCTCCTCCCCGGGGCCGCCGGCGCCGCAGCGAACGTCCTCCTGTCGATCGTGTGGATCGTCGGCATCACGAACGCCTACAACTTCATCGACGGCATGGACGGCCTGGCGGCCTCCCTGGGGGCGCTCATCGCCATGCTCCTCGGGCTGGTCGCCCAGTCCTCGGGCCAGGGGGGGCTGGCGGCGGCGTGCGCGGCGCTCGCCGGGGCCCTTCTCGGGTTCCTCCCGCACAACCTGCGCGCCACCCGTCCCGCCAGCATCTTCCTGGGCGACTCCGGAAGCGCCAGCGTCGGCTTCCTCCTCGCCTCCCTGGCGATCAAGGAAGACTGGGCCGAGGGGGATCCCCTCGTCGCGCTGGCCACCCCGGTGCTGATCTTCAGCGTCCTGATCTACGACATGATCCAGACCACGGTGTCGCGCGTGGCCTCGGGGCGGGTCCGGAGCTTCCGCCAGTGGATCGATTTCGTGGGGCGCGACCACATCCACCATCGATTCGCCGACCTCCTCGGGAACCAGAAGCGCGCCCTGGCGCTGATCCTGGCCCTGGCGCTCGGCCTCGGGCTCTCGGCGCTCGGCCTGCGCCGGGGCGACGGCCCCGTGGCGTTCATCTTCCTGGTGCACGGGGCCCTGGTGCTCCTGGTGGTCGCCGTGCTGGAAGGGTCGGCCGCGCGCACCGGATCGCGGCGATCGCCGCCGTCACCCGGCGGCGCTTCGGGCCGCGAGGGCCGGTGAGCCGCATGCTGCTCCTGGCGGTCAACGACTTTCCGCCGCTTCTGGGGGGCGAGGCCACCCTCTACCACGGCCTGGCCCGGCACCTCGGGCGGGAGGAAGCGCTCGTCCTGGCGCCCCGCGCCGCCGGCGATCAGGCGATCGACGCCGGGCTGCCGATCGAGGTCGTGCGCCGCTGGCTCCCCGGTCACGGCGGCGGGATCCGACGAGTGGCTCGCGCCCTGTTCGGCGGGATCCACCTGACGGCGCTTCTCCTCAGGCGGCGGTTCGACTATCTGGTCTGCGGCCAGCTCCTCTCGATTGGCGCCCCCATGGCCGTCCTGGCGCGCCTGTGGCACGTCCGCTATGCCGTGCTCGTGCACGGGGCCGACCTGGCCGACTACGCCGACCGGGAGCCCTGGCGACGTCTGGCGCGCTTCATCCTGAGCCATGCCCACACCGTGGTCGCCAACAGCCGCTTCACCGCCTCGCTGGTCGATCGGCTCCTCCCGGGGGCGGCGCGGCGGATCATCGTCCTGCCGATGGGGGTCGATCCCGCTCCGACCGTCTCCCCCGAGCGGGTCCGGGCGCTGCGCAGCGAGTACGCGCTCGGCGAGGGGCCGGTCCTTCTCTCGGTGTCCCGCCTGATCCCGATGAAAGGGCACGACATCGTGATCGAGGCCCTCCCCCGCCTGCTCGGGCGGTTCCCGGATCTGTCCTTCCTCATCGTCGGGGACGGTCCGAACCGGGCGGCCCTCCAGGATCTGGCGCGGGCCCGCGGTGTCTCGGCGCGCGTGATCTTCGCCGGCCGCGTCCCGCCTGGAGCGCTTCCGGCGCACTACGCGCTGGCGACGCTCTTCGTGCAGCTCAGCCGCGAAACGGGGCGCTATGACGGTCTGGAAGGGTTCGGCCTGAGCCTCCTGGAAGCCGCCAGCTTCGGCGTGCCGAGCGTGGCCGGCCGCACGGGGGGCGTATCGGAGGCGGTCGCCGAGGGGGAGAGCGGCCTCCTGGTCCCTCCGGAGGACGTGGAGACGTTCGCCGTCCAGGTGGAGCGCCTCCTCTCCCGTCCCGTGGAGCTGAAGCGGCTTGCCGACGGTGCGCGCCGCTGGGCGGCCTCTCATCCCTGGGAGGCCACGGCCCGCTGCCTGCGCTCTCTCGGAAACGGAGGCTGATCGCTCATGTGCGGCGTGGCCGGCGCCTTCAGCCTGGATGGGTCTCCGGTGCGGCACCTCGCCGTGAAGGCCATGACGCAGGCCCTCCTGCACCGCGGGCCGGACGAAGGGGCCGTGGTCCTTCTGGGGCCGGAGAGGGGCGCCGTGACCGGAGGTCCCGACGCCCACGAGCGCCGGCCTGCCGGATCGGTCGCTGCGATCGTCGGGCTCGGGCATCGCCGGCTCAGGGTGATCGACCTCAGCGGCGCCGCGGCGCAGCCGATGCGCGCCGCCGGCGGCACGGGCTGGCTGGTTTACAACGGCGAGCTCTACAATACCTCCGAGCTGCGTCGCGACCTCATGGCCCGCGGCGTACGCTTCCGATCGCGGTCCGACACCGAAGTGGTCCTCGAGGCCCTCTCCGCCTGGGGGCCGGAGGCGCTGTCACGGTTCAACGGCATGTTCGCCCTCGCCTACTGGCGGCCCGGCGAACGACGGCTGATCCTGGCCCGCGATCGATTCGGCGAGAAGCCGCTCTACTACGCGCGCGCCGGCGGTCTCCTGATCTTCGCCTCCGAGATCGGGGCGCTGGTGCGTCACGGCGGGCTGGCCCTGACCGTGGATCCGGAGGCCATCGAGCTGTACCTGACGTTCGGCTTCATTCCGGCCCCCTGGACCATCTATCGCGAGATCAGGAAGCTCCCGCACGCGTCCTATCTCGAGGCGCGCCCGCACGCCGAGCCGCGCCTCGCGCGCTACTATCGGCTCGAGGAGCGGCTGCGGCTGCCCGCCCCGCCGAAGGTCGACGAGGCGGTCCGCGACACGCTGCGCGCCGCGGTCGCCTGCCGGCTGGAAGCCGACGTGCCGCTCGGGGCCTTCCTGTCCGGCGGGCTGGACTCGTCCGCGGTCGTGGCGCTGATGGCGCAGCTGCGCAAGGCGCCCCCCCGCACCTACTCCATGGCGGTCCCGGGCCTCGAGTACTTCGACGAGTCGCCGCGTGCCCGGCGCACCGCCTCTCTCCTCGGCACGGTGCATCGCGAGGTGCCGGTGGATGCGGCGCGCCTGCAGGCGGAGATTCCGTTCGTCCTCGATCGCCTCGACGAGCCCTTTGCGGATTCTTCCGCCCTGGCCTCGTCGATCATCGCGCGCGAAGCCCGAGGCGACCTGACCGTGGCCCTGTCGGGCGACGGAGGGGACGAGGTCTTCGGAGGATACCGCCTGTATCGCGCCTTGTCGGCGCACCGGCTCCTGCACGCCCTGCCGGCCCAGGCCGTCTCCGCCCTGGCGGCGCTCCTCGCCCCCTTCCCCGCGCGACACGGCGGCGGGGCCGCGGGGGCCGCGCGACGGGCGCGCCGCCTCCTGTCCGGACTGTCGTCCGATCTGGCCGCCGCCCATGCGCTCTGGATGTCGGCCACGGACGCACCGGCACGTCGCGCCCTGCGCCCCGGGACGGTGGACCACGACCTTGGACGGGCCCTGGTGGAGGAGCGCTACCGGCGGTTCGGGGGGGGACTCGACGCGACCCTGGCGGTGGAGATCGACCTGCCTCTCGTCGACGACATGCTCGCCAAGGTCGACCGCACCAGCATGCGCCACGCCCTGGAGGTGCGCGCCCCCTTTCTCGACCCGGCCCTGGTCGAGCTGGCGCTGTCGCTTCCGAGCCGCGAGCACTTCTCTCCCTTCTCGGGAAAGCGCCTGTTGCGCCGGGCGCTGCGCGGCATCGTGCCGGGCCACGTGAGGCGCGCCCCGAAGCGCGGCTTCGAGGTGCCGGTCGGTCACTGGCTGGCCGGGCCCCTGGCGGGCCTGTACCGCGAGGTGGTGACGCCGCAGGCGCTCGACATCCTCGCCGGCGCGGATCACCGGGTGGCCGCGGGGTGGCTCGAGGACCACCGGCTGCGCCTGCACGATCGAGGCGCCGTCCTGTGGGCGCTGTTCGCGCTGTGCTACTGGCATCGCGGCCCGCACCGGATCCATCTGAAGGACGCGGCGGAGGCCGGCGGTCAGTTGCGGGACGACTCGAGAAGGGACGCGATTGTCCTGAGGAGGTCGGAGGGCTGAATCGGCTTCGGAATGTAGGCGTTCGCCCCGAGGGCCAGGCCGCGCTTGCGGTCCTCCTCCGCCCCCTCCGTCGTCACGATGATGATCGGAAGGGTCTTGGTGCGGGGATTCCCGCGGATCAGCGAGATCAGCTTCAGCCCGTCCATCATCGGCATGTTGATGTCGGTGATGACCAGATCGACACGCTCCGTGGTCAGCTTCTTCAGGGCGTCCACGCCGTCGACCGCCTCGATGATCCGGCATTCCTTCAGGCGGCGGAGCGAGAAGGCCAGCAGCTGGCGCATGGTGGGTGAATCCTCGACAATCAGGAAGGTGGCGGCGCTCATGACGTCCCCGCCCTCTGCGGCGAAGGGGCCGTCAGCAGGTCCAGGAACCCCTGGATTTCCGAGAGCTTCTTCTCCGAGCGCTGGTACAGCTTCGAGCTGAACAGGGCCGTGGCGGCGTGGCCCGCCAGGAGGGTGAACAGCTCGAAGTCGAGCGGCTCGAAGCGTTCCTTCTGCGTCAGCAGCCGGTAGATGGCGATCACGCCGATGACGCGCGCGCCGATCCGCAGAGGCACGCAGGCGATCGGGCGGGCGGGATCGATGTCTCCGGACTCCGGCAGCGGATCCGCGTAGTAGGACTCGCCCGCGGCGGCCCGTTGCAGCGGCCCGCGATCCGGACGGATCGTCTCGGGGACCGAGTCCCCCATCCCCTGGCTGGCTTCCGTTTTCAGATGATGGTGGCGCTCGTCCACCCAGAAGATGCCGAAGGCATCCGCCCCGATCAGGTTGATCAGGATTTCCTTCACCGTGACCAGGACCTCGGCGAAGTTCAGCGTCGCATGCAGCTGGTAGGACGCGACGTAGAGATTCGCGAGGTGGTTGTTCTGGGCGTCGATCTCGTCATAGCGCGCCGCGACGCTCCGGTTCATCTCCTCCACCTGGCGGAAACGGCCCAGAAGCTCGTTCCGCTCCTCCTCCAGCGCGCGCACCCGCTCGTTCAACTGGGCAAGGGCCGGAGAGCCGGCGGCCGATCCCTGGGTCGCGGCCTGCTCCACCTCGCGCTGCAGGCCGGAGACGCGAAAGCGCAGCCGTTCGTTCTCGCGCAGGAGCTCCTCGGTGAAGGCGCGTGCCCGGCTGAACATGTTCCGCAGTTCTTCGCCGCGCGCCGAGATGTCGTCGCGCTCCCCCGGCTGGGGGCCGGCGTCGCGGCTCCGGTTCATGGCTCAGAATATAGGTCCCGCTCCCCGCCGGTGCAATCCTGTAACCGGGGGTCAGGGACGGCGGCAGACGCGGACCATCTCGAGCGCGATGTCCCGGCGGGGGAGCACGCGATCGGCCAGCCCGGCGCGGATCGCGCCGCGCGGCATTCCGAAGACGGCGGCGCTCTCCTCCGATTCGACGATCGTCCGGCCGCGGCTCTCCTTCACGGCGCGCAGGCCGGCGACCCCGTCCCCCCCCATGCCGCTCATCAGCACGGCCAGAATCCGCGCGCCGAACAGGCCGGCGGCCGACGTCATCAGTAGGTCGGCCGACGGGGCATATCGCTCGGACGCCTCGCGCGGCCGGACGCTGAACAGGATGCCGCGCCCCTTCCTGTCGAGGGTCGTCTGCTGCCCGCCTGCGGCGATGTAGATTCGGCCGGCCGCCAGGCGGTCCCCCTCCTTGGGCTCCGAGACCGGCAGGGCGCAAAGGCGGTGGAGCCTGCCGGCGAACAGGGAGGTGAACCGCTGGGGCATGTGCTGGGCCACCACGACCGCGGCGGTCGTCTCGCGGGGCAGCTCGGGGAGGATTTCTTGAAGCGCCGGAGGTCCGCCCGTGGAGCAGCCGATCACGATGAGATCCTGCGGGTCGGAGACGGTCACGGGCCCGCGCGGCGCGGCGCGGCCTCGGCGCGCACTTCGGCGATCTGCTCCTTCAAGGCCTCCGTCAGGACCGTCATCCTGTCCGGCAGGCTGGGAAAGCGCCTGCCGATGAGATCCTTCGCCTGCGCCAGTTCCTCGCGGAACTCCTCCGAGAAGCGTCGCTCCTGGACCGCCCTGACGAACCCGTCCGGGTAGTAGATCCGGAGGTCCGAGATCATGATGCGCGCCAGGCGCCGGATCTCCGAGCGCGGGTCGATCGGCTCATCGGCACCGTTCGGGGCCAGGGCCGCCGGCTCGACCGCGGGCGAACCCAGCGTCTCCGCTCCCGTCGCGTTCCCCGGCGGCGCCGCCCGCCGGCCGAGATGCCCCTGCAGCCTGGTGCGCAGCTGCGCCTCCGGAATGACGTCCTCGAAATAATCGTCGGCGCCATAAAGGTTCCCGGGAGTGCGCATGAACCGGCCGGACTTGAACACCGAACCGACCAGGACGACCCGGGTCCCCCTCAGATCCGGGCTCCCCTTCACCCCTTCACACACAGCCACACCCAGGAGCCGCTTCAGGTAGACATTCAGGACCATGAGCGCCGGCCGGCGGGCCACCGCATAGCGGAAGGCCGCCTCCCCATCGTCGGTCACCTCGACCCTGCACCCGAACGATTCGAGCGTGCGCCGCACCAGGTGCCGGAACTCGCGATCCTCGTCCCCGACCAGCACCAGCACCGGCCCCGCGGCGCGCTCGCCGCGAGTGTCCGGCTGGCCGCCCGGCGGCGACACGGGATCGAAGACGCGCTGGCAGGCGGAGCAGCGCAGGCGCCGCCCGGCATGCGCCCCTCCGCCGTCGGGGACGCGGTAACGCCGCCCACAGCCCGGACAGGCCACGATCATGAGAGCCTCTTCACCATGGCATCGAGCTCCAGGAGAATCACGTACCCCTCTTTGTGGCGCAGGACACCGCCGAGCACTCCGGGAGGTCCGTGGCGCAGCCCGGACGGCAGAGGCTCCAGGGCGTCGCCGGGCACCGCCGTCACCCGCGACACCGAATCGACCACCAGCCCGAGGAGGTCCCCCGACGATTCGACGACCACGACCTGGGCGCGCCGATCGGGAGGACGCGGCGGGCGGGCCAGACAACGGCGCAGGTCGAACAGGGTCACCATGCGCCCGCGCAGCGGCACGATGCCCTCGATCGCCTTGTCGGCGAAAGGCACCGGCGTGGCGCCCCGGTGGCGCACGATTTCGACGATCGGCTGGAGGGACACACCGTACTCCTGCCCGTCGACCATGAAGACGAGGATCCTCCCCTGCTCCCGATGTCCCGTCTCGACCGCGGCGGCGTCAGGCACCGACGCGATCCTCCGGGGCTCCGGCCACCAGGGCTTCGGGATCGAGAACGAGGACGGCGCTCGCGTCGCCGAGATCGGTCGCCCCCGCCACCCCCGTCACGTCGCGCACCCAGCGCCCGACCGGCTTGACCACGACGTCCTGGCGGCCCAGGAACCCGTCCACGACGATGCCGACACGCCGGCCGCCCGACAGGGTCACCAGGGCGAATCGACCGGTGGGCTCGTCGCCGCCGTCCTCGCCGACCCCCTCGAGGAGCCTGTCGAGGCGGACCAGTCGGAGCGGGCCGTCCGGGTGGTCGTAGACGTCCCCGCCGCTGTCCCGGCGGCGACGCGACCACTGGAGCCGCACGTTCTCGCGGATCGATCCGAGCGGGATGGCGAAGCGCTGCCCCTGCGCCTGCACGATGAGCGCAGGCACCAGGGCCAGGCTGATCGGCACGGTCATCGTGAACGTCGTCCCCTTCCCCTCGATCGAGCGGACTCCGATGGTCCCCTTGAGGCGCCTCAGGGAGCGGCGCACCACGTCCATCCCCACCCCTCGCCCCGAGAGCTGGCTCACCTTCGTCTCCGTGCTGAAGCCCGGCAGGAAGATCAGGTCGCAGGCCTGCGCCAAGGTGAACGGCTCCCCCGGTCGAAGCAGGCCACGCGCCTCCGCCGCCGCGCGCACCGACGGCATGGAAATGCCCCGTCCATCGTCGATGACATCGATCACGACCGCCCCCCCGCGGCGGAAGGCGCTGAGGACCAGGCGCCCCTGCCGGGGCTTTCCCGCCCGCTCGCGCTCCCGCGGCGCCTCGATCCCATGGACGAGGGCGTTGGTGACGAGATGAATCAGGGAGGGGGCGAGCCCGTCCATCACCGCCTTGTCGATCTTCGTATTCGCCCCGAGGGTGTGCAAGGTGACTTCCCTGCCGGAGGCGCGCGCCGTGCGGGCGACCAGCCGCTCGGCGCCCCGGAACATCTGCTCGAGCGGGACCAGGCGCGCTTCGATGGCGCTGCGCTGCAGGCCGCGCAGCCGCTTCACGATCCCCTGGATCCGCGGTGCCAGCTCGCGCACCCGCCGGTCGTCCGGATGCACTTCGCGTACCGCGCGCAGTCCCTGCTCCAGCGCCGCGACGGCGATGGACAGGTCTCCGACCTGGGCCAGGACATCGTCGAGGCGCGCCACCGGCACTCGCAGCGAGCCCGACAGGCCCACGAGGTCCTCCAGATCCCCCTGCGTGGCCCCTGCAGGCCCCCGGGACGCCACGTCCGCGACGGAGGTCCCCGACGCGATCGGCCGGATGGACGTCGACCGCCCCGCGGGGAAATCGTCCACCCGGAGCGGCCGGTCGCTGGCCATCATGAGATCGAAGGAGATCCCTCCTCCGACGCCGGGAAGGGGGATTCGGGCGATCACCTCGCCGATCTCCCCCGCCTGGCGCACCGCCTCCTGGAGCTGGGACTCGAGATGATCCGGTTCGAAGTGCAGCCTGACGAGTGACAGCAGGCGACCCCGCCGACGGAGCTCCCCTATCCGGCGCTCTTCGAACTCCGTGAGAACCGCGCGGACTTCGGCCGGCACATCGAGGTCGGCGGAGGCAGGCACCGTCGGGACGAGGATCGAGGCGGCCGCCCGCCGCAGGCGCTCCCGGACGGCTTCGAGATCCGCCCCTCCCCCGGCCCTCAGACGTCGGAGCGCCTCGAGCAGGGCGTCCAGGCTGTCGTGCAGCAGGTCGAGGATGGGCCCCTCGAGCCTCCCGCCCAGGCGCAACCGGGCGAGGAGATCCTCGAGCTCGTGGGTCATGGCCGCGATGTCGGGAAACCCGAGAAGCGAGGCGAACCCCTTGAGCGAGTGCACTTCCCTGAAGATGGTGTTGATCGACTCGGCGTGGGGCCGTCCGGCGGCGAAGACGCTCTCCAGCTCGCGCAGGCGGTCCGACAGGGTCTCGAGGATTTCCTCCGCCTCCGAGACGAAATCGCTCCGGCTGCGCTCGTTCTCGGGACGGCCGAGTCCATCGTCAGGCATGCGCGCCGCCTCCCCCGGACGCGGCCGACCGCTCCGACAGGCGCCGCTTCAGCGCGAGGTCCCCGTGGCTGACGATCTCGCTCAACGTGTCTCCATCCGGCGCACCCCGCCCGTCGGGCAGGCGGCGACCGCACGGCCGTTCCCGCGGCGGGGTGAAATCACGGGATAAAATCTAGGCAGAATTGCGGCTATCGCCACTCGAGAGACTGAATTACAGGACTGTAACAGGGGGGGTCAGCGTTTGAATGTGCCGGCCGCATCGAGCTTCTTGCGGACGGCGTCCAGGATCCCGTTGGTGAATTGCCAGGAATCCTCCCCTCCGAAGCAGCGGGCGAGCTCGATCGCCTCGTCGATCACGACGATCGGAGGGGTTTCGGGCTCGTACAGGAATTCATAGACCGCCAGCCTGAGGATGTTCCGGTCCACGATGGCCAGGCGTTCCAGTCGCCAGTTCTCGAGGCTTCCGGTCAGAAGCTCGTCGCACTCGTGTCGCGCCCCGGCTGCGCCCCCGGCCAGGCGCTCCGCGAAGGCCCGGACCTCCGGAGGCACCTCCCGATCGGCCCAGAAGGACGCCTTGACCTCGTGCATGGCCGCACCGGAGGCCTCCGCCTGGTACAGCATCTGGAGCGCATACTCCCTCGCCCGATGGCGCGCGCCCATCTCTGGCTCCTACGCCTGCTTGAGGCTCCGGAACAGCGTGACCATCTCGATGGCGGCCAGGGCGGCGTCCCAGCCCTTGTTCCCTTCCTTGGCGCCGGCCCGCTCGATCGCCTGGTGCAGGTTCTCGGTGCTCAGGACGCCGAACGTCACGGGCAATCCGGCTTCGAGCGCCACCGCCGCCACGCCGCGGGCCACCTCGGCGCAGACCTGCTCGTAGTGCGAGGTCTCGCCTCGGATGACACAGCCGACGCAGACGACGGCGTCGTGCCGTCCGGACAGTGCCAACTGGCGAGCCGCCACCGGGATCTCCAGGGCGCCCGGGACCCGCGCGACCAGGATGTCTTTCTCGGCCACGCCGTGGCGCCCGAGGCAGTCGAGCGCCCCCGCGAGCAGCCGCTCGCTGATGAAATCGTTGAAGCGGCTGACGACGAGGCCGATCCGGAGCCCCTTTCCGTCCAGGTTGCCGCTCACGACCCGCGCCGTCATGCGCACCTTTCCCTGTGGATTTCCAGCGAGACCGGCATCGTAGCGGCCTGCCGAGCGGACTGTCAAGGTTGGAGGCAGCGGCGCAGCAGCGCCGCCCAGCCCGGGGCCATCAGGTATTTGAGGACCACGTCCGCCAGAAGGAGCGCCGCCGCGGTCAGGTACCAGGGGTCGAGGCGTCCCTCGGGCCGCGCGGGCCGGTTCGGAGTCCCTGTTGCCGTGGATCGCATCCGGCGCATCGCGGCGAGGAGAAGTGGCTCGGCCAGGGTCACACCCAGCAGGACGAAGGCGACCACCCGCAGGATCGCCCACGGCGGCCAGCCGATCGCGAAGGCCAGGGCGGGAGCCGCTCCCGCGGCCGCCAGGGATCCGACGTAGAACGACATGTACGCGACCAGGACGGCCCCGAGGGCAATCCCCAGGAGCCCGGCGGAGAGCCAGGCCAGAAGACAGAACGCGGCGAGATGCAGGACATGCTGTGGCAGGAAGCGGCTCGGGTCGCCCTCCCTTCCGTGGCCGCTCCGGATGAAGCCAAACATCTCGTCCCTGTAGTCCGCGCCGTTGAAGACGATCGGCTCCATGGCTTCGGGCCGGCGCGCCGTCAGACCGATCACGGAGACCGACAGGCTGGCCGCCCACAGGAGCGTCGCGATGGCCGCCGCCCTGCGCCGGCGTCGCACGACGAGGAGCGCCAGGACCGGGTAGATGGCGAGGGTCGCGAGAATCGGGAGAAGGACAGGTCCCGATGAGGCGCGTGCCAGCAGGACGGCGGCAGGGGCCAGGATCGCCGGAAGGATGGCCGCCGCGAAGGCGGAGGGGGGCCCCGGGGCGGACGGGGTCGCCCCGGTCACCGGGGGGCCGCGGGGCCGTCGAGACTGAGGAAGTCTCTCAGCTCGGCGGCCCGCGCCTCGATCTCCCTTGCGTTCAGAGCGCCGAGACGCCGCAGGCTGAAGTCCTCGACGCAGAATGACGCCAGAACGCTCCCGTACACCATGGCGTCCCTCAGGCTCCTCGCGGAGAGGTCGCCGGTTCGCGCCAGGTGGCCCATGAAGCCGCCGGCAAAGCTGTCCCCGGCGCCGGTCGGATCGACCGGCCGCTCGATCGGGTAGGCCGGAACGGCGAAATAGTGCCCCCCGGCGAAGAGCGCCGCGCCGTACTCTCCCCGCTTGATCACCAGGAACCGGAGCCCGAGGGACAGCAGGCGCCGCGCCGCCACCACGGTGTTCAGCTCCCCCGCGAGCAGGCGCGCCTCCGAATCGTTGATCAGGAGCCCGTGCACCTCGGAGAGCAGCCGCTTCAGGGCCTCGTTCTTCCCTTCGATCCAGAAGTTCATCGTGTCGCAGGCGCTCAGCCGCGGATTCAGGCGCCGCAGCACCTGGGCTTGCAATTCCGGATCGATGTTGCCCAGAAACACGTGGGGAGCGGCGGCGTCCGCCTCGCGGATCTTCGGCTTGAACGACTCGAACACGTTCAGGTGGGTCGACAGGGTCGTGCGCTCATTGAGGTCGTCCGAATAGACGCCCGACCAGCGGAAGGTCTTCCCCGGCGCCGTCTCGATTCCCGACACGTCGATTCCCCGTTCGCGCAAGAGGCGCATCGGCTCCTCCCCGAAATCCCGTCCCACGACCGCGATCACACGCACGTCCGTGAAGTAGGAGGCCGCGACGGCGCAGTAGGTCGCGGAGCCGCCCAAAACCTCGCTGGCCTCGCCGTAGGGGGTCTTCACCGTGTCGAACGCCATCGATCCGATGACCAGGAGGGACATGCCTCAGTCCAGGTACTTCCCGACGAGCAGGCGGAGCCGCTCGCGGGACTCGCGGGGGATCGCCGCGGGGTCGGTGAGGATGGCGTTCTTCAGGGCGTCGGCGCAGGGACAGGCGCGCGCCTCGGGCAGGCGCGGGGCGGCGTGCGCCAGGATCGACGCGGCCATGTCGGCGTTGTCCTTGAGCCGCGCCACGACCTCCTCGACCGTGACCGGGACGCTCTCGGGGCGCCAGCAGTCGTAGTCGGTGACCATCGCCATCGTGGCGTAGCAGATCTCCGCCTCGCGCGCCAGCTTCGCCTCCTGGACGTTCGTCATGCCGATCACGTCCGCCTGGAACAGCCGGTACAGATGCGACTCGGCGCGGGTGGAGAACTGCGGCCCCTCGATGCACAGGTAGGTTCCGCCGCGCCTCACCCGGGCGCCGCAGGCTCCGGCCGCCTCGGACAGGAACCCGTGGAGCGCGCCGCAGATCGGATCCGCCAGCGAGACGTGCGCCACGATGCCGCCGCCGAAGAAGGTTGATATCCGCTGCCGCGTCCAATCGATGAACTGGTCCGGCAGGACGACGTCCAGCGGACGGATGTCCTCCTTGAGGCTGCCGACGGCGCTGACCGACACGATGCGAGAGGCCCCGATCGCCTTGAACCCGTACATGTTGGCCCGGAAGTTGATTTCGCTGGGCAGGAGGCGATGGCCGCGACCGTGTCGCGCCAGGAAGGCGATGTCGCGGCCCGCCAGCCGGCCCAGGACATAGGCGTCGGAGGGGTCGCCGAACGGAGTCCTTACTCTCTCCTCGCGGCGATCCACCAGGCCGGCCATCTGGTACAGACCGCTGCCGCCGATGACCCCGAGGGCGCTCATGGGCTGCTCCAAGAAAGGGAGCCGATGCTAGCAAGCGGTCCGGAGGGAGTCAAGGAACGCGGGTCGGGGCGGGCGTCGCCGGGACGCGCCAGGCCCGAAGGACACCCAGCGCGCCGGCCACGGCGGCCTCGCCGGCCTCGGCCAGCCGGGCGGGATCGCCGGACCGCGAGAAGATCGTGCCGCAGCCGCGCACGTTCGGACGAAGCACCAGCAGTCTGTCGCCGCAGCTTTCCTGGAGGCGCTGCCAGTACGAGCGGCGCGCCTGCCTGGGGCACACCAGGAGGGACAGGTCGACCGCAATCACCCGGCGCGATCGGAGCGGAGGCGCGAAGGCGCGCTCGACAGGGACCGCGGTGAACCAGCCGGCGTCCGCCAGATACCGCCGCCTCCCGCCGATGTCCGCGCGGAGGGGCGGGAACAGGACCGGGATGGCCGCCGACGCCTTGACGGCCGACGCGAGCGGCAGGGGTGCGGGGAGGCCGGGGCCACCCAGGGCCAGGACCTCCTCGCGGCGCACCATGTCGAAGGTCAGGATCCCGAGACGCCGCACGCCGTGGTGCAGCGTCTCGAAGGAGGCGGCATCCAGGCGCGCCAGGTACTCGGGGATCGCCCCCGCGCGGCGGCCTGCCGCCGCCGAAACGCCCGGCACGCGCCAGCGCGACAGGGCGAAGGCCAGGAGCGACCCGGCCGTGAGCCTGTGGGACGCCTGGAGCATGTCGTCCGGTTCCATTCCGACCGCCGCGTACATGCCGCCCACTATGGCGCCCACGCTGCAGCCGAGGATGGCGTCGATCGGGATCCCCTCGCGGCGCAGACCGCGCAGCACGGCGGCGTGCGCCACCCCGCGGGCGCCCCCGGCTCCCAGCACGAGCGTGATCCCCGGCGTGAATCCTGCCGCATGTCTCATGAGCCGGTCCGATCAGGATGGCCGGGGGCGCATGAGCCGCAGGAGACGGGTTTTCGGGCCCCCCACGGCCCTTCCGGTGACCTCGATGGCGGCAGGCCGTGGCTGCAGGACGAGAACGACGCCGCGACCGCTCCGTCCCGAACGGGCGGCGCTCTTCAGGATCTTCCGGAGTCCTTTCTCCACGGCAAGAGCCCCGCGGCGCGCGGCGACCGTCTTGATCCCGTTCTGTCGCAGGAAGTGGGAGGCCACGAGCCGTGCGAGGCGGGACAGGGCCGGGTCGCCCGGAAGCGTGAAGACCAGGGTCTCCCGCCCGGCCGATCTCACGGCCCCCCCCTGACATCCGGCGGTGCAGCGACGTGTATCCAGGATGGCCCCCCCACGTCTCCGGTCGCCCGCCCCCGCGGCGCCGGGGGCTTGAAACGTTTGAATCGACGGCAGTTTAGGGATCGCCGGGCGGTCCTGTCAATCGGCCGGGTTGCGCACCCCGGGTGCGGCACCTAGATTTGTGCTTTCAGGGACTTAGGGGGACGTGTGTCGGTTTCGAGATCGATGACGGACACGGAGAGGATGGAGCAGCGCCTGTCCGCCAAGCGCCGCGAAAAAAGCTTCCGGATTTACACGTACACGCTCGGGGCGTGCGCCGCGACGGTGGTCGCGTGGCACGCCTATTACAGCCGCGAGCTGATGCGCGCCGAGCTCCTGCCGCTGCTCGTCTTCTCGATGTTCATCGGCTTCGCCTGGTATTTCAGCTTCACGATCTACCCGCGCGCCAGTCTGTCGATTTCTCTGGACATGTCGTACCTGATGACGGCGCTGTGCGTGCTGCCCCCCCCCTTGCCGATCATGGTGGCCTTTGGCGGAGCGGTCCTCGGATGCCACCTGCGCGTGCGCGAATCGCGGGGGCAGAATCCATTCTTTCAGGTTCTGAGCCTGAATACCGGCGGGATGGTCACCACGGCGCTGGTGGGCCAGTACCTGTCCCTGCTCATGGCCCGGCACTGGACGTTCGATGTCCTGACGTGGAGCACCGTCCAGGCGGTGGTCGGGCTCTTCCTGGCCTACAACCTGACGAACGTCGCCATCATGGTGACGGCGATGTTCCTCAAGGGGGAGCCGGTGCGCTCCCATCTCGTGACCTATTTCCGCTACCTCGGGTCGCTCGAGGTGTTCACGATGCCCCTCACCCTGGGGCTGGCGCTGCTCTATGCGGCGGCCGGGATCTGGGGGTTCGTCCCCCTGGCGGCGACCATCCTCCTGGCGAGCGGCCTGCTCAAGAAACTGAACCAGGCGCGCAACGAGCTGAGCCATGCCAACGAGCAGCTGCAGGATCGATCTCGGGAGCTGCGCATCCTGAACACCATCGGCCGGGAGATCAACTCCAGCCTCGATCCGGAAGTGGTGTTCGCGCAGATCGGACGCCACATGCTGCGCATCCTCGACGCGCCGCACCTGTTCCTGTCGCTCTACCACCGCGCTCCGCACGAGTCGTACCTCGAATACGTGGCGCGGGACGGCCTGGTGCAGCCGCGCCCCGACCGGGCGCTCGGGCAGGGGTTCACCTCCTGGGTGGTCGAGGCCCGACGGCCCCTCCTGGTCCACGATCTCGAGCTGGATCGGGACTCCCTGCCATGCGCGCCGGTGATCCTGGCCCCGGATGTCCGGTCCATCATGTCCTCGCCCCTGCTGTTCAACGGAGAGTCGATCGGAGTCCTGTGCGTCGAGAGCCCGCGATCCGGGGCGTACACCGTGGACCATCTCTCGGTCTTCAGCACCATCTCGCAGCAGGCGGCCGTGGCCCTGGAAAACGCCCGCAATTTCCAGATGGCGACGGTCGACCAGCTGACGCGCCTGTACCTGCGCGATTTCTTCTACCGCAAGCTGTCCGAGGAGCAGGCCCGTGCGCGGCGCTACGGCAGCACCTTCACCGTGCTGATGCTGGACCTCGACTCGTTCAAGGAGATCAACGACCGGATGGGGCACCTGGCGGGAGACCGCTACCTGGAGCGCGTCGGCGAAGTGATCCGCGAGACGATGCGCGCCGCGGACATTCCCTGCCGGTACGGCGGCGAGGAATTCTGCGTCCTGCTTCCCGAGACCGACCTGGACGGAGCCATGCGCATCGCGGAGCGGATCCGCTCCCGCGTCAGCCAGCTCGAGGCGCGCGCCGGAGAGGACGTCCTCAAGACGACCATCAGCGTCGGCATCGCCGCCTATCCGGCCGACTATCCCGGAACGATTCAGGGGTTCATCGAGAAGGCGGACCAGGCGCTGTACCTCGCCAAGCAGACGGGGCGGGACCGCGTCATCTCCACCGGCGCCCAGTCGGATCCCGCGCGCCGCGCCCGATAAGGGTGTGTCCGGGTCGCGGGCCGGGCCGCGTTCCGGACGCCGTGGGGCCGGATCAGTCCGTTCCCGACCATCCCAGGACCTCGCGCAGGGATCGACCCACCCGTTTCTCGAACTGCGAGGCCATGGAAGGGACCGCCCCGTCGTCCGCATCGAGCAGGACCTTTTCCACCCGGAGGAGCGGGTAGAAGACGGTCGACAGGTCCAGGCCCGAGCCCCCCTCGCCGACCTGACGCACCCAGTCGTCGAACGAGCCGAGCTCGATCCCCTCCATCACCAGCCCGGTCGCATCCAGGCGTCGCACGACGCCCCAGAAGCGCTCGCGCGGATTCTGGAGATAGGCGATGACGATGGCGCCGGGGCCGAGCGGGGAGGCGCGCAGGCTCACGCAGAGGCCCCCGCCTCGAGCATGATGCGGACGCCCGCCGGGTCCGGGACGAGCGCCGCCTCGGTCAGCGCCTGCACCCGGTCCACCGTGGTGCCGGGGGCGATCTCGCGCAGGAGGAGCCCTCCGGTCCCGATGTCGATCACCGCGAGGTCGGTGATGACCCGGTGCACGACACGCACACCGGTCAGAGGCAGCCGGCAGCGCCGCAGGATCTTGGCCTCCCCTTCCCGGGTCGCGTGCGTCATCATGACCACGACCCGCTTCGCGCCCGCGACCAGGTCCATCGCCCCCCCCATGCCCTTGACCATCTTGCCGGGGACCATCCAGTTGGCCAAGTTTCCCTCCGCATCCACCTCGAGGGCCCCGAGGATGGTCAGATCGATGTGACCGCCCCGGATCATGGCGAAGGACTCGGCGCTGCTGAAGTAGGAGCACCCGGGAGTCTCCGTGACCGTCTGCTTGCCGGCGTTGATCAGGTCGGGGTCCTCCTCGCCGGCCAGCGGGAACGGGCCGACGCCGAGCATGCCGTTCTCCGACTGGAAGGTGACGTGCATGCCCTCCGGGACGTGATTGGCGACGAGCGTCGGCATGCCGATGCCCAGGTTCACGTAGAAGCCGTCCCGCAGCTCAGCGGCCGCCCGCCTCACGATGAGTTCTCTGCTCGATTCGCTTTTCATGGTCCTTCCCCTGGAAGATACGGGTCACGAAGACCCCCGGCGTGTGCACCTGCTCCGGGTCGATGTCGCCCGGGGCGACCAGGCGCTCGACCTCGGCGATGGTGACCCGCGCGGCGGTCGCCATCATCGGATTGAAGTTGCGCGCGGTCTTGCGGTACGCCAGGTTCCCCATCCGGTCCCCTCGGAACGCCTTGATCAGCGCGAAGTCGGCCGTGAGGGCGGACTCCAGGACGTAGTCCCGGTCGCCGAATCGGCGCGTCTCCTTCCCTTCGGCGACGAGGGTCCCGGAGCCGGTGGGGGTGTAAAAGGCGGCGATGCCGGCCCCGCCGGCCCGGATGCGCTCGGAAAAAGTCCCCTGGGGGACCAGCTCGACCTCCAGCTCGCCGGAGAGGAATTGCTTCTCGAACACGTCGTTCTCCCCCACGTACGTGGCGATCATCTTGCGGATCTGCCGGGTCCTGAGGAGGACACCGAGACCGAAGTCGCTCACGCCGGCATTGTTGCTCATGACCGTCAGGTTCTTCGTTCCCCGGCGCCGCAGGGCTTCGATCAGGTTCTCGGGGATGCCGCAGAGTCCGAACCCTCCGACCATGATCGTCGCGCCGTCCGGTATGTCCCGAATCGCCTCGTCGGCGTCCCGCACCACCTTGTTCATCGCTTCCCCCTGCCCGTCTCCCGCAGCTCGATCAGCACGCCGCCGGCGGAGCGGGGATGGATGAAGGCGATGCGCGAGCCCTCCGCCCCGGTCCGCACATCGTCTCCTGCGCCCGAGCCGCTCCCCGTCGCCCGGAGTCCCGCGCTCCTGAAGCGCTCGAGCGTCCGGTCCAGATCCTCCACCTCGAAGCACACGTGGTGAATCCCTTCGCCCCGCGTCTCGAGGAACTTCGCCACGTTGGTGGTGGCGCCCGCCAGCGGCTCGAGGAGCTCGATCCGCGCGCGGCCGGCCGGCAGGAGCGCCACCCGCACGCCCTCCCCGGCCACCTCCTCGATCTCCTCCAGGTCGAGGCCCAGGACGTCGCGGTACAGGGCGAGGCGGTCCTCGATGCGCCGCACCGCGACGCCGAGATGGTCGAGGACGACGCCGGCTCCGGCCCCGCCGGCCCCACGCTTCCGATCGCCGAGCGTGGCCAGGACGTCCCGCGCCGCGCTGTACGGATCGATCACCCTGTCCAGGAGGCGCCCGGCGTACGCTTCGCAGGCGGCCCCGTCCGACTCTCCCGCCATCAGCCGCGCCATCAGCCGATCGCGCAGGATCTCGGCGAATCGGGCCGAGACGGCGGCGCGCCGGCGGGTCTTGAGCCGATCTCCCTCTCGAAGAAACCGGCCGTGCCCCTCGACGGCGCGCCCCAGATCCTCGATCCCCTTCCCTTCCGTGGCCACCGTCTTGACGATGGGGGGAGTCCAGGCCCGCACCCCTCCCAGGGCCAGCATGCCCTCCAGGTCGGACGCCAGGCGGTCGGCGCCCGGATGGTCCGCCTTGTTGACCACGAACAAATCGGCGATCTCGAGGAGCCCCGCCTTGATCGCCTGGACGTCGTCCCCCTGGCCGGGTGTCAGGACCACCAGCACCGTGTCGGCCAGCCGGACGATGTCCACTTCGTCCTGCCCGACACCGACGGTCTCGATCAGGATCGGATCGCGCCCCGCGGCATCCATCAGATCGACGGCATCGCGCGTCGCCCGGCTCAGCCCTCCGAACTGACCGCGGGTCGCCATGGATCGGATGAAGATTCCTTCGTCGAGCGTGTGCTGCTGCATGCGGATCCGGTCGCCGAGGACGGCGCCGCCGCTGAACGCGCTCGAGGGATCCACCGCCACCACGCCGAGCGAGGCGCCGCGCGAGCGGTAGAAGGCGAGAAGGTGGTTGACCAGGCTGCTCTTGCCCGCTCCGGGAGGACCGGTGATGCCAATCAGGGAGGCGCGTCCCGTGGACGCGTAGACTTCGGCAAGGATGCGCTCCCCGCGCGCGCTCCCCTCTTCGGCCAGGGAGATGGCGCGCGCGAGCGAGGCCGGGTCTCCGGCGATCACCGCACGCGCCAGATCGTCCATCAGGTCGCCCGTTCGCGCGGCTCTCCCAGAAGGAGGCGCGCGATCACCAGGCGCTGGATCTCCGAGGTCCCTTCCCCGATGGTGCAGATGCGGGCATCGCGATAGGCGCGCTCCACCGGGTACTCCTTCACGTATCCGTACCCCCCGTGGATCTGGACCGCCCGGCCGGCGACGCGCACCGCGGTCTCCGAAGAGTACAGCTTGGCCATCGACGCCGCCCGGGTGACGTCCTGGCCGGTGTCTTTCAGGAACGCGGCACGCTGGACCAGGAGCCGCGCGGCGTGAATCTCCGTCGCCGAGTCGGCGAGCATCCATTGCACCGCCTGGAAATCGGCGATCGGGCGGTCGAACTGGTGCCGGCTCTTGGCGTAGGCCGTGGCCTGCTCGAATGCCCCCTGGGCGATGCCGACGCCGAGCGCCCCGATTCCGATGCGGCCCCCGTCGAGGATTCGCAGGGCGTCGATGAATCCCTGCCCTTCCTCGCCGAGACGGTTGGCGTCGGGCACGCGGCACCCCTCCATGACGATCTCCGCCGTGTCCGAGGCGCGGCAGCCCATCTTGTTCTCCTTCCTGCCGGCCCGGAATCCCTTCATCCCGGACTCCAGGATGAAGGCGGAGATCCCGTGCTTGCCCCGCCCCTTGTCGGTGACCGCGAACACCACGGCGACGTCGCAGACCGAGCCGTGGGTGGCGAACGTCTTGCTGCCGTTCAGGACCCAGTCGCCAGCGGCGCGCACCGCGGTCGAGCGGGTCCCGGAGGCATCGCTGCCGGCCGTCGGCTCCGTCAGGCTCCAGGCGCCGATCTTCTCTCCCCTGGCCAGAGGCACCATGAAGCGCCGCTTCTGCTCCTCGCTTCCCGTCATGAAAATGTGGTTGGTGCAGAGAGAATTGTGCGCCGCCACCGAGAGTCCGATGGAGCCGTCCACGCGCGCCAGCTCCTCGATGATCAGGATGTAATCGAGATACGTGAGGCCGGATCCGCCGTACTGGGGCGGGAAGACCACGCCGAGCATCCCCATCTCTCCGAGCTTCTTCATGATGTCGCGCGGGAATTCCTGGGACTCATCGCGCTCGATCGCCCCGGGGGCGATCTCCCGTTCGGCGAATTCACGGACGGTCTGGCGCGTGAGTTTCTGCTCTTCGGTCAGAAGGAAATCCAATCCATCCTCCGGAGGAAAACCGGGACGAGAGGGCGATTCTAGTTCAGCCTCGATCCCCGATCAAGAAGACGGGGGCCCAACTCACCCAGAATGTTCACGCTGCGCCGCAATCATTACTCGCGTACACCTATAACATTATGATAATACGATACTTAATAAATATTATCTAATTAAACTAAGATAACTTGACATCAATACACTCAAGTTATATATTCCCAGCGTCCCTGGTGATCGGGAAGGCTTCAATGGAGCCGGCCGTGAGCCAGATTTCACAGAAGGAGGCCTGGAAGATGAACCTGACTCGTTGGGACCCGTTCCGCGATGTGCTGACTCTCTCCGACAGAATGAACCGCATGCTGGGCGACGCCTCGTTTCGCGTCCTCACGCCAGCCGAGCCGGTGAGCGGCTGGTTCCCCCCGGTCGACATCCACGAGGAAGCGGACCGGATCGTCCTGCGGGCCGAGATTCCCGGCGTCCGCAGCGACGACATCGACGTGAGCGTCGAGAACAACACGATCACCCTGCGTGGCGAGAAGAAGCAGGAGAACGTCGTGGACGGCGAGAACTCCTATCGGCTGGAGCGCTTCTACGGCACGTTCTCCCGCAGCTTCGTCCTGTCCACCCGGATCAATCCCGAGCAGATCAAGGCGACCTGCAAGGACGGCGTCCTCGAGGTCGTCGTTCCGAAGGCGGACGAGGTGAAGCCGAAGAAGATCAAGATCCTCGGCGCGGATGCCGCGAAGTAACGCCGCTTCGTTCAGACGGCGCCGGCCCTCGGGCCGGCGCCTTTTTTGTGCCCGCCCAGGATGTGCTCCAGGCTGGCGCACGCCCGCGCGATCCCCTCACCGCCCCCACCTCGGCCATGGCTCGCCGCATCGAGGGGGTCGGCCGGGTGACCGTGTCGGATCGGAGATCGATGGGAGGTCCGTGGGCGTCCTTCATGGCGCGGATCCTACATGACTCCGGGCTGGACCGCACTCTGCGCGCGGCCCGCATCGGGTGGGCGCTCTATAATGCCCCGCATGTTGACACTGCGGCTTCTGGCGCCTGCGGCCTTGCTCCTGGCCGCTTGTCATTCCAGCGCCCCCAGGCCGGATATCCTCCTGATCACCGTCGACACGCTGCGCGCCGACCGCCTCGGCTGTTACGGCTACGCCCGGGCCACCTCTCCGAACATCGATCGTCTGGCGGCGCGCGGCGTCCTGTTCGAGCGCGCATTCACCACCCTCCCCCGCACCACCCAGTCCGTGGCCTCGATCATGACCGGCCGATACCCCAAGGTGCATGGAGCACGCGGGCTCTTTGCGTCCCTGTCGCCGGCCAATCTCACCGTGGCGGAGATCCTGCGGGAGGACGGGTACGACACCGCCGCATTCTCCTCCAACCTCTTCCTGCGCCCCGGACGCGGTTTCGAGCAGGGGTTTGACCGTTACGACAACCCGCCGCAGCGCTGGGAGGGGAACTCGTCCGCCGCCATCAGCCGGGCGGCGGTCGAATGGCTGCGCTCGCGCCCGACCGATCGTCCCTTCTTTCTCTGGGTGCACTACCTCGATCCCCACTGGACCTACCAGCCTCCTCCCCCGTTCGACCGCCGGTTCGACCCGGACTTCGCGGGCCCCTTCACGCTGTACGACGATCTCGAGTCGAACCGGATCACCAAGGGGCAGGTGATCTTCGAGAACCGTCTGCCACCCCGCCAGGTCGAGCACGTCAAGGCGCTGTACGACGGCGAGATCGCCCAGTCCGACGCGGCCATCGGCGAGCTTCTCGAGGCCCTCCGGGGAACCGGGACGCGGCCCCTCCTGACCGTCTTCACCTCCGATCACGGTGAGAGCCTGGGCGAGCACGACTACCATTTCGCCCACGGAGAGTTCCTGTATCAGGACACGCTGCGCATCCCGTTGATCTTCGCCCTGTCCGGGAGCCTCGCCGCCGGGACCCGCGCGGACGCCCTGGCCGAGAACGTCGATGTCGCCCCGACCCTCCTCGCCCTCGCCGGGATCAGCCGGATGCAGGGGGTGGACGGACGGCCGCTCCTGGTAGCCGGCGCGGCGACGGGGACCGGCAGCGGGGTCCGATTCGCCCCTGCCCCGGGACGGAGGGTCGTGTTCGCCGAGAGCGATTACCAGCTCATCCACCCGGAAAACCCCCGTTTCTTCATTCCGGGGCCCGCGGGCAGGTGGTCGTCGGCGTTCGACGGCCGCTACAAGCTGATCCAGATTCCAAAGCCCGGGGGCGCCTTCCTGGAGATGTACGATCTGGAGCGGGATCCGACCGAATCGCGCAACCTGGTCCAGGAAGGAAGGGAGTCCGGGATCCGCGTGCGGCTCCTCGGCGAGCTGCAGCGCTTCGTCGACTATGGGACGGGCGAACAGGGCGCGCCGCGCGACATCGATCCGGAGGAGCTCCAGAGGCTCCGCTCGCTCGGCTACGTCAACTGACGCCGGGACGCCAGGGCGTCCGGAACGCGACCCACCCTGTGACTCGGACGCACTCCTAGATGAGCTGCGCCAGGACTTCGTTCGAGACCAAGCGGCCCCGGCGGGTGAGCCGCAGTCGATCGCCACGGCTCTCCAGAAGGCCGGCCCCTTCCATGTCGTCGAGGGTCCTCCCGCCCGGCCGCTTGAAGTCGGTCCCGTAGCGCGCCTGCAGAAAACCGAGGTCCACGCCGTCCACGAGCCGCAGGCCCGCGAGGAGCGCCTCGGAGGCGCGGTGCACGCGCGAGGGATCCTCGTCCACCCGGCCGAGGGCCGCGCCCCTCCCGGCGATGTAGTCGTCCAGTCGTGCGGGATTCGACCAGCGGGCGCCCCCCGCATACGAGTGCGCCGACGGACCGAAACCGACGTACTCCTCGTCCGTCCAATACTTGAGGTTGTGCCGGCTCCGGTGGCCGGGACGGGCGAAGTTGGAGATCTCGTACTGCGCGAGCCCCCCAGCCGCGAGCAGGTCGGCGGCCGCGTCGGAGAGCGCCGCCAGCGCGTCGTCCCCCATCGCCGCGCGCCGCCCCAGCGCGATCGCCCTCCCCAGGGCGGTCCGCTCGTGCACCTCGAGGGCGTAGAGGGAAACATGGTCCACGCCGAGATCGAGGACTCGCGCCACCCCCTCCAGGGTCCCGGCGGTCGTCTGGCCCGGGAGGCCCAGGATCAGATCCACCCCGATGCTGCGCACCGCGGAGCGTCGCGCCGCCGCCACCGCAGCCAGCGCGCGGCGCGCGTCATGCGGCCGGCGCATCTGTTCCAGGAGGGGGTCGTCCAGGGACTGCACGCCAATCGACAGCCGGTTGACCCCGAGCGCGTGCCAGCCCTCGAGCCGCGCATCGGACACGTCCTCGGGATTGACCTCCAGGGTGATTTCAGGCTCCCCGGCGATCACGAACGAGGCGCGGAGGGCGTGAAGCACCCGGTCGAGCGCGTCGACGGTCAGGAGCGATGGCGTGCCGCCCCCGAAATGAACCGTGTCGGCCTCCCGGCCGCGAAGCGGCGGGCCGACCGCGGCGATCTCTCCGCACAGGCCGTCCACGAAGGCCCCCAGATCGCGCCCGCGCGTCGTGACCAGGTAGAAGTCGCAATAGGAGCAGCGCACGCTGCAGTAGGGGACGTGGACGTAGAGGCCGATCACACCTTCTCCACCGCCGCCGACGGAACCCAGCCGCTCATGGCGTTCGGCAGGCTGACCTGGTACCAGCCGTCGCGCCGGTTCCTCAGCTCCAGCCTCGCCCCTTCGTGGACGGTGAACAGGACGGTGTTGTCGGCCGCGGGCCCGCTCAGGACGTCGACCTTGTCCTCCATCACGATCGCGCGCCCCGCGGTTTTCTGATCGATGCTGTAACCGAGGGCCGTGCCGATGACGACGGTCGCGAGGGCGGCGCACGCGGCGCCATAGCCGAGCGCCCGCCGCGCCCCGTACGACTCCGTGAGCGGCAGCAGGCCGAGAAGCCCCGCCGCGGCGTAGAGGACGATCAGGAACAGCACGGTCAGCAGATCGGCCGGAAGGCCATCGATGAAGCTCCTCACCACCTGCACCGGGTACGGGATCTCCGCTTCCGCGACCCGGTCCCTGATGAGGCCGCGGGCGTACTCGAGGTTGTCGCGCACGTCCCGGTCGGCGGGGTCGAGACGCAGGGCGCGTTCGTAGTTGAGGATGGCCGCCCCGAGTCGCCCCATCTTGAAATGGGCATTGCCCAGGTTGTACAACACGCGCGGATCGATCACTCCGTATCCCAGGATCTTCTCGTAGGCCGCCGCCGCCTCCTCATAGCGGCCCTGCTCGTAGGCTCCATTGCCCTTCTCGAACAGCTCCCGCGCCGTCGAGGCATGCGCCGTGGTCACGCCGCAGGCGAGGATCAGGAGCGTGATGGCAAGAGCGGGGGGCCTCATGCGCCGAGCGTCCGCTCGAGCCGCGCCACGATCTCCTCGGCGTCGGCGACCGTGCGCCGCATCTCCTCGGCGCCCGAGGAGGCGGGAGCGAAGCGCGCGTAGTCACAGGCCTCCAGGCAGCGGTGGAATGCCCTGCGGGCGTCTTCCGGCACTCCCCGTCCGGCGAGGAGCTCCTCGATCCGGTCGTGGGTCAGTCCGGCGGCAGGGATGTCGAACTTGGCGGCCACGTACTCGCTGAGGGCGCTGGCGACTTCGGCGTAGAACGCCCTCGCGCTCGAGTGGCTTCCCCTCCGTCTGGCCTCCTTCAACCGCCTCAGGGCCAGGGAGCGGGCGCGCCGGCGGCGCCTCTGGCCCACGCTGGCCCGCTGGGCGTCGCGCGTCCGCGCCACCACGAAGACACCCAGGTCCGCGGCCACCGGCAGGAGCAGGAGCACGGCGAACAGGGGGGTGCGGTAGAACGGCCGGGACCGGTCCTTGAGCCCGTCCGGCGCCTGCTTGATGAAATGGATGTCCCTCCGCAGCTGGCGCACGTCGCTCTGAGCCACCGCCGTGCCCGGGCCGCCGCCGGTCCCCTCTCCCCCACGGGCCACCTGGATCGGGACGGCCGCGCTCGCGACGGCGCGATAGGCGCCGGCCCTCGGATCGAAAAACGAAAAGCGCACCGGCGGGATGGTCTGGGTCCCCGGCGCCAGCGGGATCAGGACGTAATCCCAGACCTTCTCGCTGCGCAGCCGGTCGCCCACGACCGCCGTCGACATCGAGACCTTCGGGGCGAACTGCTTGAAGTCGCTCAGCTCGGGGAGCGGCAGGGCGTTCACCGCGTTCAGGTTCCCCTCACCGGCTATCTTGACCTTCAACCCGATGGCGTCGTTGACCCGCGACTCGTTGCGATCGGCGATCACGCTCAACGAAAAGGCCCCGACCGCGCCGGTGAAGTCGTCCGGCCGGGACGTGGCCGGGAGCGGCTGCACGTGAAGGGTGATCGGCTCGGTGCGGCGGGTCAGGGTCTCGGTCGGGGTGAAGAAGAACGATTCGATCGGGTCCTGGCTGCGCCGCCGCACCTGCACCTGATAGGTCATCGGCGGGATCACGAGGGGGCCGCTCCCGGTCGGAAAGAGCGCCCGCTTCATCAGGGTGTACTCGTTGTAGGCCTCCGCGTCGCGCTGGATGCGCCGCAGCTCGAGGTTCTCGGGCAGCTTGATCTCCTCCGCCCAGAAGCCGGGGAAGGTCGGCGCATCCTTGGTCCCCAGGTTGAGGATTTCCGTCTGGGTGTCGAGCAGGACGCGCAGCGTCACCTGCTGTCCGACGTACGCGGTCCGCGTGTCCACCTCGGCGGCCACCCACACGCGCGGGGCGGCCTCGGGCTCCGTCGGCGGCCGCTGCGTGCCGCCGGGCCGCCCAGGCCGCCCCCCCACGCCGGGTCCCGGAGGGGAGCCGCCCTGCGGAGGCGAGGGGCCGGCGCCTCCCGGAACCACCTCGATGTCGATCGGCTGGGTGCGATAGGTCCGGCCGCCCACCAGAAGCCCCAGGGCGGGGATCGTCCGGGTCCCGGTCGAGCGCGGGCGGAGGGCGTAGGCGAACGACTTGGTCGCGGAGGTCCTGCCGTTGATCCACTGGAACCGCGACGAGGGCATCGGGCCGCCGACGATGTCGAAATCGACCAGGCCCGACACATCGGGCGCAGCGACTTCGCCCAGGGTCGGGCCCGCGATATCGACCGTGAGGATGACCTGGCCGCCCTCCCCCACGCGCGCCCGGTCGACGCGCGCGCGGACGCTGATGTCCTGCGCCAGGGCGGCCGGGGTCGCGATGGCGAGCCACGCGCCGGCCACCGCCGCCCACGCGGCAAGCCGCTTCATGCTCCTCACCAGTCCTCTTCCGGCTCGGGCCGGTCGCCGGCCGCCGCCCGGGCGTGCTTCTTGATGCCTTCCTTCTCCTCCTGCTGCAGCGCCTGCAGGACCTGCCGGGCCTCCTGCTCCGACATCTCCCCGGGACGCTTCTGCGGAGGCTTCTTGTCGCCGGAACCCTCCTGCTGCGGCGTCTGCTGCGGAGGAGGCTGGTTCGGCTTCTGGTCCTTGTCCTGCTGCGGCTTCTGTTGCTGCTTCTTCTTCTCCTGCAGGAGCCGGAGCGCCAGCTCGAGGTTGCGCTTGGCGTCGGCGTCGTCCGGCCGGGCGCGCAGCGACTGCACGTACGCCTGGATCGCCTCTTCCGGCCGGCCCTGCATCAGGAGCGCGTTGCCGCGATTGAAGGTCGCCGCCTGCGACAGGGCACGGTCCGGCGCCGCCTGGGCCCGCAGGTACTCCTCCACCGCCTTGTCATACTCCTTCTTCCGGAACAGGACGTTGCCGATGTTGTAGTGCAATTCCGGTGCGTCGGGGCGGGACGTCTGCGCGTCGGTGTACATCTTGAGCGCCTCGTCGAAGAGCTTCTGGTTGTAGAGCCGGTTCCCCTCGTTGTTCCGGGAGGCCGCCGGATCGGCGAACGCCGGCCGGAACAGCGCCAGGAGCAGGACGCAGGCGCAGCCGAACCCTTTCATCAGGCCGCCTCCTTCTCGGGCGCGCGCTGCTCCGGGGCGGCCGCGTTCCGGCGCCGGTCGAGCAGCGCCGCCTCGATCGCCAGCAGGATGAGCGCGGCCAGGAGCGGAATCTGGTAGCGCTCCTCGTACACGCTCATCATCCGGCCCGACATCGTCCTCTGGTCCATCCGGGAGATCTCCTCGTAGACGCGCTGCAGCTCGATTCCGTCCGGCGTCGAGCGGAAGTACTTCCCGCCGGTCTGAAGGGCGATCGCCTCGAGGTCGCTCTCGCCGAGCCGGCTGGTCACCTTGCGGTGCTTCCGGTCCTCTTTATACCCTATGATATCGCCCCGTTCGTTGCGCAGGGGGATGGGCTCGCCACGCGAGCTGCCGACGCCGATCGTGAAGATCGTGATCCCCTCCGCGCCGGCGTCGCGGGCGGCGGCCATGACGTCCCCCTCATGATCCTCGCCGTCGGTCAGGAGGACGAGCACCTTGTGGCGCCTCTCCCCCTGCCGGAACGCCGAGGTGGCGGCCCGGATCGCCGCGGCGATGGCCGTCCCCTGGATCGGGATCAGGTCGGTGTCGAGGACCTCGACGAACATCGCCGCGGCCGTGTAGTCGAGCGTCAGCGGGCAGGCCACGTAGGCCGTGCCCGCGAAGGCGACCAGCCCGATGCGATCGCCGCGCAGCAGGTCGACGAACGAAGCGACCGCGGCCCGCGCCTGCGCCATGCGGCTCGGCTTGACGTCTTCCGCCAGCATGCTCGTCGACGTGTCCACGGCGATGATCACGTCGACCCCGCGCCGGGTCACGGTCTCGAGCTTGGCCCCCCACTGCGGCCGCGCCAGCGCCAGGACGAGGAACAGGACCGCCCCCCCCACGAGCACCGCCTTGATGATCCGCCGCTCGGTGCTGGCGCTGGCGGTGAGGCGGCGCACCAGACGCAGCTCGCCCAGCGCCTCGAGGGCGCGCCGGCGGCGCCGGAACGACAGGACGAAGGCCAGGGCCAGGACCGGCAGTCCGAAGAGGAGCCACAGGTACTCGGGGGCCGCGAAGCGCATCAGGGTATCGTCCTCAAGACGGTGCCGGACAGCGCCAGCTCCAGAAGAATCAGCAGGGCGCCCGGATAGAGGAACCAGGCGAACTGCTCCGTGTGGCGCGTGTACCCCCGCACCTTGATCTCCGTCCTCTCCATCCGGTCGATGGTGGCGAAGATCTGCTGCAGGGCCTGCGCGTCGGTGGCGCGAAAGTACCGGCCTCCCGTCGCGTCGGAAATCTGCTGCAGCGTCTCCTCGTCGATGTCCGCCTGCACGTTGATGTAGCGCCGTCCGAGGATCGGGTCGTCGACCGGGTAGGGGGCCTCCCCCTCCGTCCCCACGCCGATCGTGTGCACCTTGATCCCGAGCGCCTGCGCCAGGCGGGCGCCGCTCAGCGGGTCGATCTGCCCGCGGTTGTTCCGCCCGTCCGTGAGCAGGACGATCACCTTGCTCTTCCCCTTCGCGTCCTTCAGACGGCCGACCGCGGTGGCCAGGCCCATGCCGATGGCGGTGCCGTCCTCCTCGCGCGTCGCGAAGTCCACCCCATCCAGGAGATCGACGAGCACGGCGTAATCGAGCGTCAGGGGGCAGCGCGTGTAGGCGTTGGCGGCGAACACCACCAGGCCGATCAGGTCGTTCCGCCGGCCCTTGACGAACTGTCCCACCACGTTCTTGGCGACGACCAGGCGGTTCTTCGGCTTGAAGTCTTCGGTGCGCATGCTGCCGGAGATGTCCACCGTCAGCACGATGTCGATCCCCTCGGTCAGGACCTCCTCCTCGCGGTGCGCCGTCTGAGGCCGCGCGAAGGCGACGACCAGGAGCGCGAGGCCGAGCACGCGGAGGGCGAGGGGGAGGTGGCGCAGGCGGACCTGCCAGCCGCGCGGCATGGCCCTGAAGGGCGAGGTCAGGGAATAGATCAGGCTCGCCCGCCTCCGCCGGCCGCGCACCAGGTGCCAGACGAGGAGCGCCAGCCCCAACGCCATGATGCCCCCCGCGTACGGGGCGGCGAAGCGAAGGATCATCCTCCCCCTCCCGCGGCGGCTGCGGCGGGGGCCTCCGCCGACTGCTTCGGCGCGCGCGTCTCGTCGATCAGTCGATAGGCCCGCTCGACCGTGGCGCGGGTCTCCTCGGATGGGGGCGCGTGACGGGCGAACTTCACCATGTCGCACGCGCCGAAGAACTCCGCCGTGGACGCCATGCCTCGCACCGGGAGGCGCGCCAGGCGGAGCGCCTCCAGAATCTCGGAGGTGGTCCGCTCGAACGTGTCGACGCCGAAACGGACCTCCAGGTAGCGCTTCATGATCTCCGCCAGCTCGATGTAGAACTCCTTGAGCCGGCCCTTCTCCAGAAGACCGGAGGACAGCAGTCGCTCCAGCTCGGCGTAGGCGATCTCGTGCGGCGGCCGCGGCGGCGCCGCCGGCTCCGGGGGGGCCACGACCTGCGCCCGGCGCGCCCGCCACCTTCGCCGCAGCCAGAGGGCCAGCGCCACCGCAAGCACCGCGGCGGCCACCGCGAAGGGCCAGAGGGCGCGCTCCTGCATGGTGGCCGGCTTCTTGATGTCCGCCGGCCCCTTGTCACCTTCCGCCAGGACGGAGGAGACCGTGAAGGCCATGGGTCGGCTTGCGACCCGGCCCTGCTTGCCGTCCGCACCGACGAACTCGGCCCCGAACGACGGGATCTCCGCGGGGCCCGTCTCGTAGCGCGCCACGCGCAGGATCCGCGTCTCCCGGATCCGTCCGTCGGGGAGCTTCTCCGGCTTCCCTTCTCCGCGATCGAGGAGCGCCAGCTCTCCGAGCGAGCGCTCCGGATCGAATGTCGTGATCCGGACGTTTTCGGGGTGCGTCAGACGGACGGTCACGGCGATGGGATCGCCGATCGTCACCTCGGTCCGATCGACCGCCACGTCGATTCGGACCTGGCCGGCTTCCTGCGGCGGACCCGGCTCCTCGGCGACCACCCCCTCGGCGCCCGCCCACAGGGCGCAGGCGCAGGCGATCGCGGCCACCCGCCCGCGGCTCACCGGCTCATCCGTCGCGCCCGCCTGTGGAAGAAGCGGACCAGGGGCGCGTCGTAGGAGCGGTCGGTGAACAGCTCCAGCGCGTCGATGGCGTTGGCGCGGAACAGGGCGGCGCGCGCCGCCCGCCTCCCGGCCGCCCAGGTCCGGAAGCGCTCGCGCGTCTGCCGATCCGATGCGTTGACCAGGACGCGTTCGCCGGTCTCCGCGTCCTCCAGATCGATGAGCCCGATGGGAGGCAGGTCCTCCTCGCGCGGATCGGTGATGGTGACCGCGATCACGTCGTGCTTGCGGGCGGCGACGCGCAGGGGCTGCTCGTACCCTTCGGCCAGGAAGTCGGAGACCACGAAAACCACGGCCCGCTTGGTGATCGTCCGGTACAGGAACTGCAGCGCCTGGGCCAGGTCGGTCGCCCGGCCCTCGGGCCGGAAGTACAGTACCTCGCGGATGACGCGCAGGACATGGTCCTTCCCCTTGCGCGGCCTGAGAAACTTCTCGATGCGATCGGTGAAGGCGACGAGCCCCACCCGATCGCTGTTCTTGATGGCGGAGAAGGCGAGCAGGGCGCAGATCTCGGCCGCGATCTCCCGCTTGAACTGGCGGCGCGTGCCGAACTCCCCCGAGCCCGAAAAGTCGACCAGGAGCATGACGGTCAGCTCGCGCTCCTCCACGTGCTTCTTGACGTAGGGGTGCCCCATGCGCGACGTGACGTTCCAGTCGATGTTCCGGATGTCGTCCCCGAACTGATACTCCCGCACCTCCGAGAACTCCATGCCCCGCCCCTTGAAGACGGAGTGGTACTCGCCCGCCAGCGATTCGTTCACCAGGCGGTTCGTGCGGATTTCAATCCGCCGCACTTTCCTCAGGATCTCAGCGGGGAGCATCGGTCACGCCACCCCTTGTCGAAGCCGGAGGGCGTCAGGGGACTTCGATGGTGTCGAGCACCCTCTGGATGATCTGCTCGGTCGTGACGTCCTCGGCCTCGGCTTCGTACGACAGGATGATCCGATGCCGCAGGACGTCGAATGCAATCGACTTGACGTCTTCGGGGGTGACGTAGCCGCGTCCCCGGATGAAGGCGTGCGCCTTCGCCGCCACCGCCAGGAAGATGGTGGCCCGCGGCGAGGCGCCGAACTGCACCAGGCCCTTGGTGTCGAGCTTGTACTCCTCGGGCCGGCGCGTCGCGAGGACGAGCTCGACGATGTAGTCCTTGATCCGGTTGTCGATGTAGACCTGGGCGACCACCTGGCGGGCCCTCAGGATGTCGGCCGGCGTGATGAGCCGCTTCACGTCCAGCGGGCCGGTCCCCGTCATCCGCTCGAGGATCTCCCGCTCCTCGGCCTTGCTCGGGTAGTCGACTTTCAGCTTCAGCATGAAGCGATCGACCTGGGCCTCCGGTAGGGGATACGTGCCCTCCTGCTCGATCGGGTTCTGGGTCGCCAGGACCAGGAAAGGAGGCGCGAGCGGGTAGGTCATGTCGCCGATGGTGACCTGCATCTCCTGCATCGCCTCGAGAAGGGCCGACTGCACCTTGGCGGGAGCGCGGTTGATCTCGTCCGCCAGGATGATATTGGCGAACAGCGGGCCCTTGCGCGGCACGAACTGCCCGTCTTTCTGGTTGTAGATCATGGTCCCGATCAGGTCCGCAGGCAGGAGGTCGGGGGTGAACTGGATGCGCTGGAACCGGGCCTCGATGACGTCCGCCAGGGTCTTCACCGATAGCGTCTTCGCCAGGCCCGGGACGCCCTCCAGGAGCAGGTGTCCGCCCCCCAGGAGGCCGATGAGCAGCCGGTCGAGGAGGACCTTCTGCCCGACGATGATCTTACGGACCTCCCCCAGAATCTGCTCGACGAACACGGACTCGCGGGAGACCAGCTCGTTGATCTTCTTGATGTCCTGTTCCATGGCCTCGGAAACCTCCGGATCGCGCGCGTGAGGAGCGCGAAATTCTAGACCACCGCTCCAGGGGAGTCAATTTTGGCGCGGCGGCCGCACGGCGGTCGCGCGCCGGCAGGAACGCCCCGCGCGCCGGCCGGGAGTCGCCGTAAGCCCTTGATTTCCAGACCATTGCAGCCAGGCCCGGGGCGCCGGTCGTGCCCCGCGAGGCCCGCCCGCCCCATTTGACCCTTCTGTAACCGGAACCTATACTTCCCGGCGGTGCGCGCGCGATCGTGAGCATGCAAAAAGACGGCGATCCTGCCTGGGAAGCGATCCACCGCCACCTGATCGAGCGGCAGGGGCTCGACCTGTCGCGCTACAAGGAGAGCTACCTGCAGCGCCGCCTGCTGGTGCGGGTGCGGGCGCTGCGGCTGGCGGGGATCGAGGCGTACGCCCGCTACCTGCGCCGGCACCCGGAGGAGCTGGGGCGGCTCCAGCGGGCGCTGTCGATCAAGGTCACGAGCTTTTTTCGGAACCGATCGTGCTTCGAGTTCCTCGAGGAGAGGATCGTGCCGGATCTCCTGCGTCGGTCGGCGTCGCGGCGCCAGCGGGTCACGGTGTGGAGCGCCGGCTGCGCCACCGGTGAGGAACCCTACTCGCTCGCGGCCCTGTTCGCCACGGCGACGCGACGGGACGGGCCCGCGCGCCGCGTCCAGGTCCGGATCACCGGCACCGATCTCGACGAGAGCGCGCTCCAGGCGGCCGCGCGGGCGATCTTTCCCGCGCGTCCCCTGCTCGACTCGGCCCCGAGCGGATCGGCCACCCATTTCGTCGTGCGCTCCGACGGGACCGCCTCCCCTTCCCCCCGGCTGAAGGGCATGGTCCGCTTCGAGCGCGAGAGTCTCCTCGATCCGATCGGGCGCCGGGACCTCGACCTCATCGTCTGCCGGAACGTCCTCATCTATTTCTCCCTGGAGCACCAGGAGCGCATCCTGTCCCGCTTCGCGGAGGCGCTGTCCGACGGGGGGTACCTCGTCCTCGGGCGCGTGGAGCGGCTGTTCGGCGAGGCCCGCTCCCGGTTCGACGTCGTGAGCGCGCGCGACCGCGTGTACCGCCGGCTGCCGTCCTGCACGGCGGCAGGCAGGGTGTCGCCCGGCGGCGGGCCCGAGGAGATGCTGGCATGCGCCTGAAGCTGGGACTGGCCTTCCTGATCACCACCTTCCTGTTCATGGTGACCGGATTCATCTTCACGCCGCCGAGCGTCTACGGCTTCTGGGACCTCGTCGGCTACGTCAGCTCGCAGGTGCTGATCGGACTCGCCGCCGCGGTGGTGCTGTCAAAGTACTTCACCAAGAACCTGCTCGACCTGGCCGGCGCCAGCGCCGTGATCAGCCAGGGCGACCTGACCCGCAAGGTCGACGTGCACAGCGACGACGAGGTCGGCGATGTCGCCCGCTCGTTCAACGCCATGCTGCAGAACCTCCTGACCATCGTCACCGAGGTGCGCGCCGTCAGCGGGCAGATCTTCGAATCGGCCCAGAGCCTGTCGGCGACGGCCCAGGAGATGAACGCGACCACGGAGGAAATCTCCTCGACCATGCAGAACATCGCGAAGGGAGCCGAGGGGACGGCGGATATGGTCAACAAGACCTCGTCGATCACCCGCGAGATGGCGACGTCCATCGAGGAGATCTCCGAGAAGGCCCGCTTCGCCGCGCGCGCCTCGAAGGACGCGGGGGAACGGGCCCGGCAGGCCGGCGAGATGATGGAGGGGTCCTCGCGCACGGTCGCCGAGCTGGTCTCCCGCATCGATCGGTCGACCGCGACCGTCGAGGGCTTCAAGGACCGCGCCCTGCGCATCAACGAGTCGGTCGAGTTCATCACCCACATCGCGCAGCAGACCCACCTCCTGGCCCTGAACGCGACGATCGAGGCGGCCCGGGCCGGAGAGCACGGGCGCGGCTTCTCGGTCGTCGCCGAGGAGATCCGCAAGCTGGCCGACTCGTCGCGCCGCTTCGCCGATCAGATCTCGAAGCTCGCCAAGGAGATCAATTCGCAGTCGACCGACGTGATCGGCAGCATGAACGACAGCACCCAGGCGGCGCGCGAGGGCAAGGCGGTCATCCTCGAGGCCAGGACCTCCATCGACGCCATGGTCCAGTCGGTCCTCACCAGCATGGAACGGATCGAGGCGATCTCCGCCCTGACCGCGGCGCAGGCCAAGGGGGCCGACGGCCTGGTGCGCGCCATCGAGGAGATCTCGAAGATCGCCGAGGACAACGCCGCCGGCACCGAGGAGGCGTCCGCCGCGACCGAGGAGCAGACCGCGTCGATGCAGGAGATGTCCGCGTCGGCGCAGGAGCTGGCGAAGGCCTCCGACACGCTGAAGGACTTGATCGCGGTGTTCAAGGTCGGGTAGAAAGGGGCCGGACGTGCAGGATCCGATCATCACCTTCGAGGCGCGATCCGAATGGTTCGGACTGGCGGCCAGGGACGTTCAGGAGGTCGCGCGACTGCGCGGCGTGCGGCCGGTGCCGTGCGCGCCCGGCGTGATCGCGGGACTGGCGGAGGTCCACGGCCGGATCGTCACGCTCATCGACCTCGATCGGCTGATGTCTCCCGGCGACGGGCCCGCGGGAGGCGGCTCCGCGCCTCCGCCCTCCCGGGAAGCGTACGGCGTCGTGCTCGCGCCTCCCTGCGATCATCTGGGCATTCTCGTGCGCAGCAGCGTGGACGTGGCCTCCGCCTCCACCGAGGATGCCGTGCCCCCTCCCGGTGACCCCTCGGGCTGGCTTCAGGCGAGGCTGCCGGTGGGAGACCGCCTCTTGAATCTCCTGTCCCTCTCGGCGCTCGTGGCGCGCGTCGAGGACACCATCCGCAGGGGGTTCGGCCCCGAGCCGGCCGCCCCGGACGAGGCATCCTGATGGCGATTCGCGTCCTGGTGGTCGATGACGCCATGTTCATGCGCTCGATGATCAAGGACATCCTGGTGAACGCGGGCGGCCGCTACGAGATCGTCGGCGAGGCCTCCAACGGCCGCGAAGCGATCGCGCGATTCCGCGAGCTCAGCCCGAACCTGGTCACCATGGACATCGTCATGCCGCAGCTCGACGGCATCGAGGCCACGCGCGAGATCCTCAAGGTGAATCCCACGGCCGTCATCGTCATGTGCAGCGCCATGGGACAGGAGGCCCTCGTGGTCGAATCGATCTCCGCCGGCGCCAAGGACTTCATCGTCAAGCCGTTCACGTCCGAGAGGGTCCTGCAGGTCCTGTCGAAGGTCCTCCCGGCCGGCAGCGGCGGGGCCGCCTCCTCCTGAGAAAGGAGGTGCGCGGTGGAATCCCCCGACTTCCTCGAGCTCTTCGTCTCCGAAGCGCGTGAGCACATCGACGGCCAGGGGGCCCTCCTGCGGCGGGCGCGGTCCGCCCTCCTCGAGACCGGCGAGATCCACGATCTGTTCCGCCATGCCCACTCCATCAAGGGGATGGCGGCGGCCATGGGATTCGCGCCGATGGCCTCGCTGGCCCACGCCATGGAAGACCTGCTGCACCTCTGGCGGGACGGCGCCCTCGCTCCGACACCCGAATCGGTCGACCTCCTGATGCGGGCCAACGACCGGCTGTCGGCCCAGCTCGATGCGGCGGTTGCGGGAGTCGACATGCCCTCCGGAGATCCGTTCCGGGACGCGCTGCGGGCCCTCGCCTCTCCCGCGGGCGAGGGGACGACGGGGAGCGCCGCGCGGGGCGCATCCGTGCCCGGCGGTGCGTCGGCGGACTCCCCGTCCGGCGAGGCGGCACCCCCGCTCGGCCCCCGGCCGCACCTGGCGATCGACGTGGTGATCCGTCATGGAGCGCCGCTGCGCGGGGCCCGGGCGATGGTCATCCTGAAGCGGCTCGAAGAGCATGGACGGATCCTGGACCTGACGCCCCCCCCGGCGGTCCTGACGACCCCTGCGTTCACCGGGAGGCTGCGCATCGTCCTGGCCACCAACGTCGCGGCCAAGCGTCTGGGAGCGCTCATCGAGGGCCTCCCCGACGTCGAATCCTGCCATGCGTCGCCGCGCCTCCCGGAGACCGACCCGCCTCCCGCCGCGGCGGCGACGGCGGAGCCTTCCGGGGATGCGGCCGCGCCGAAGACCGAAGCGATCAGCACCATCCGCGTGGCGACCGAGCGCATGGACCACCTGCTCGACGGCATCGGCGAGCTGATCCTCGAGCGCGAACGGTTGCTGCGCGCGGTCGCCCCCGCTCCCGGCTCGGACTCGGGGGAGATCCTCGAGAGTCTCGGACGCACGGTGGATGCGCTCCGCGACGAGGTGATGGCGATGCGCCTGCTGCCCTTCGCCTCCATCGTGCCGCGCCTCGAGAGGATCGTGCGGGACGTGGCCGGCCGCCTCGGCCGGTCGGTCGAGCTCCAGGTGCGCGGCACGGACGTGTCACTGGACCGATCCACCCTGGAGGACATGATCGACCCGCTGCAGCACATCCTGCGCAACAGCATCGACCACGGGATCGAGGACGCCGGGGCGCGCCGTGCCGCCGGCAAGCCGGCGGAGGGGCGGATCGAGATCGTGCTGTCACGTCGCGATGACCGCGTCAGCCTGGTGGTCTCGGACGACGGGCGCGGGATCGACCCGCAGACGCTGCGCCGCGTGGCGGTCGAGCGCCGCCTCCTGTCGCGCGAGGTCGCGGTGCGCCTGTCCGACGAGGAGGCGCTCATGCTGGTCACCCTGCCCGGCTTCTCGACCGCCACCCGCACGACCGAGATTTCCGGGCGCGGCGTCGGCATGGACGTCGTGCGCATGCGCGTGCAGAAGCTCGGCGGCAACCTGATCATCCGCTCGCACGTCGGTGTCGGGACCCTCATCGAGCTGGACCTCCCCCCCACGGTGACGGTGACGCGGGCCTTCCTGTGCCGTGCGCTGGACCACGTCTTCGCCGTGCCGGTGTCGGCGGTCCACGGCACCCTGGAGATTCGCGGCTCCAGCCTTCAGACCAGCCAGGGAGAGCGGATGCTTCAGCACGGGGAGGATCTGGTCACGGTGCTCCCCCTGGGAGGGGTCCTGTCGGGGGACACCGCCGCACCGTTTCCCGACGCCTTTCCCGCCCTGATGTATCACGTCGGCCAGCGCTCCTACGCGCTCGGCGTGGACGAAATCCTCGGCGAGGAGCAGATCGTGGTCAAGCCGCTGCGCCACCCTCTCGAGCTGCTGCCGCAGTACGCCGGCGCGGCGGTCCTGAACGACGGCCAGATCGCGCTCATCCTCGACCCGGCGAACCTGACGCGCACCTCGAGGCCGGCGTGAAGGTCCGCGCGCGCCCGCGCCGGCGCCCCCCGAGGAAGGCACCCCCCGCCTTCCGGAGAAGGGGCTCCGCCCGGGGAGCGCGCCCGCGCATCCTGCGTGTGCCCCGGGCCGACCTGAGCCGCTTTCACGTGCTGAGCGAAGCGGGGGCCCACAACGCCGCGATCGCCATGGGCCAGATCATCGGCCGCCCCCTGCGTCTGGACGTCCCCTGGGCCAGGACCCTTCCCCTGGAGGACGTGGCCGACCTGGCCGGCGGGGCGTCGCGCGTGGTGTGCGCGTTGTCCCTCAAGATCTACGGCGATCTGCGCGGCCATCTTCTGCTCCTCTTCAGCCGCGATCAGCTCCCGCTCCTCCTCGACCTGGTCCTGCCCCGGCCGGGAAAGGGACCGCCCCGCGCCCACGGCCTCCAGGGCATGGACGAGATGGAGCGCTCGGCGCTGCTGGAGATCGGCAACATCCTGGGCTGCGCCTACCTCAACGCCCTCAGCCGCCTGCTCGGGGTCAGCCTGCTCCCCTCGATTCCCGGACTGGCCCTCGACATGGTCGGGGCGGTGACCGATCACCTGCTCATCGACCTCGCATCGGTCTCCGACACCGCGGTCGTCCTGGCCAGCGAGGTCCACGAGCCGGCCAGCGGGCTGCGCGGCGAGATCTTCTTTCTCCCCCATCCCGATTCGCTCGGCGTGCTCGGGCGGGCGCACGAGCGGGAGACCGGGGAACGGGCCGCGACGAAATCGAGGGCGCGGTGAGCCGCCCCCGGTCGCTCCGCGCCGGCGAGCTGCGCGTCCTTCCGGCGCCGGCGAAGCTGGTCATCCACGGGCTCGGATCGTGCGTCGCGGTGTTCGTCTACGACGCCGGCACGCGGGTCGGGGGGATGGCCCACATCCTCCTGCCCGGCCCGCCCGGGAGGGAGAGCGGGCACCTCGGACGCTACGCGAGCACCGCGGTCGCCGCCATCGTGGAGGAATCGATCCGGCTCGGTGCGCGGCGCGAGGCGCTCTGTGCGAAGGTCACCGGAGGCTCGAGGATGTTCTCGGTCGATCCCGGCATGCCGCGCGCGACCGTGGGGGACAAGAACATCGAGGCCGCGCTCCGGGCGCTCGAGGAGGCCCGGGTCGCCGTGGTCGCGCGAGACGTGGGGGGAGAGCATGGACGCACCGTGGTGGCCGATCTATCGGACGGGTCCCTGACGATCACGACGGTCCGGGGCGGGCCCAGGGTGGTCTGAGGATTCAGCGGGTGTGCTTGTCGAACATCTTCACCAGGACGTCGCGCGAGGTCGCCCCGATGTACTGGTCGACGACCTTGCCGTCCTTGAACAGCAGCAGCGTCGGGATGCTCTGGATGCCGTAGCGGCCGGCCAGGCCGCTCTCGTCGTCGACGTTCACCTTGCCGATGCGCACCTTCCCGACGTATTCCTCGGCCAGCTTCTCCAGGAGGGGAGCCACCATGCGGCACGGGCCGCACCATTCCGCCCAGAAATCGACCAGGATCGGCGACCCCGGTTTCTTGACCTCGGATTCGAAGTTGCTGTTCGTCAGCGTCAGGATGTTTTGGCTCATCGGCTCTCCGGGGCCCTCGGTCAGCACTCCAGGAGCCGTTCTTATACCATACCGATAGGATGCGTGGAAGCCCGCTTCGGTTGCAGGCCCGGAGGCGCTGGGGGCAGAACTTCCTGGTCAACCAGGGGGCGGCCGACGCCATCGTGGCCGCCTTCCGCCCCGGCCCGGACGATCTCGTCCTCGAGATCGGCCCGGGGAAAGGGGTGCTCACGCGCCGCCTCCTCGGACGGGTGCGGACCCTGCTCGCGATCGAGATCGACCCCGACCTGGCCGCCCTGCTGCGCGCCGAGACCGGCGATCCTCCGGACCTCCGGATCGTGCAGACGGACGTCCTGCAGGCGGACCTGCGCTCCCTGCTCACGGGCCTCGGGGCCTCACCCGGCAGGCGGGCCCGCGTCATCGCCAACCTGCCGTACAACATCGCCACCGCGGTGATCCTGAAGCTCCTCGGAGAGCGCTCCCTGCTGAGCGACCTCCTTGTCCTGGTGCAGCGCGAGGTGGCGGAGCGAATCGCCTCGCCGCCCGGACGGCGGAGCTACGGCGGGCTGTCCGTCCTCTGCCAGGCTCACGCGCGGGTCGAGAGCCTCCTGCGCCTGCGGCCGGGATCCTTCCGGCCCGTCCCCAAGGTCGACTCGGCGCTCGTCCGTCTCACCCTGCGCTCGACATCGAACGAGACGGAGCGCCCCGGCGAAGGCTTGCCCGCCGGAGCGCTCGAGGCGATGCTCCGCGCGGCCTTCGGGCGCCGGCGGAAGACTCTCCTGAACAACCTCGCGTCCCTCCCTGGGCCGGCCGGCGTTCCTCTCGGGAGCGACGCGGCGGCGCGGCTCATCGTCGCGGCCGGACTCGATCCCGGCGCCCGGCCGGAACAGGTTCCGGTCGAAGGGTTTGTCGCCCTGGCCCGCCTGCGAAACGCTCTATAATCCCGTCGTGACCACCCGCGCCCGAGTCGAGGGCCCCAAACCGCAGACTCCCCTGCAGATCGTGCCTCTCGGCGGCATCGGCGAGTTCGGCAACAACTGCACCGTCCTGAAATACGGATCCGATCTGATCATCGTCGACGCCGGGTTGATGTTCCCGGAAGAGCAGGCCCTCGGGATCAACTTCGTCATCCCGGACTTGACGTACGTCATGGAGCGTGTCGACGACGTGCGGGGCGTCATCCTGACGCACGGGCACGAGGACCACATCGGGGCGCTCCCGTACCTGTTCGACAAGGTGCGCGTCCCGATCTACGGGAGCGATTTCACCCTGGGGCTGGTGGCGCGCAAGCTTCAGGAGCACGACCTCCCGGCGGATCGTTTTCTGAAGAAGGTCAAGGCCCGGGACGAGATCACCCTGGGCCCGTTCGGCGTCGAGTTCATCCAGGTGACGCACAGCATCCCCGGATCGTTCGGCCTCGCGATCAAGACGCCGGCCGGCGTCGTCCTGCACAGCGGCGACTTCAAGATGGATCAGACCCCGGCCGATGGGCGCACCTTCGACTTCCAGACGTTTTCCTTCTACGGCGACCAGGGAGTGCTGGCGCTCCTGTCGGACAGCACCAACGCCGAGGTCCCGGGGTTCAGCGGCTCGGAGCGCATGGTCGGCGAGGCGCTCGACGGGCTGTTCCGCAAGGCCCGCGGGCGCATCGTCATCAGCACCTTCGCCAGCAACGTCCACCGCATCCAGCAGGTGGTCGACCTGGCGGTCACGCATCGCAGGAAGGTGGCTCTGGTCGGCTCGAGCATGATCTCCACCTCCGAGGTGGCCGACCGCCTGGGATATCTCAAGGCCCCCGCCGGCACGCTGATCGAGGCGTCGGAGGTGAAGCGCCTGGCGGCCGACCGGGTGGTCGTGATCGCGGCCGGCAGCCAGGGCGAGCCGATGTCGGCCCTGTCGCGCATCGCGCTCGACGATCACCGCGAGGTGACGATCGAGGCGGGCGACACGGTGGTGCTGTCGGCCCGGAGCATCCCGGGCAACGAGAAATCGATCAACCGCGTCGTGAACCACCTGTACCGGCGGGGGGCGGAAGTCATCGTCGGGGGCCGGCCCCCCCTGCACGTCTCGGGGCACGCCAGCCAGGAGGAGCTGCGCATCCTGCTCACCCTCACCCGCCCGCGCTACTTCGTGCCGATTCACGGCGAGCTGCGCCAGATTCACAACCACGCCCTTCTGGCCGAGCAGACCGGCCTGCCGCGCGATCGCATCCTGCTGGTCGAGACGGGGGACGTCATCGAGATGTCCACCCGCGAGGCGAAGGTGACCGGCCGGGTCCAGGTCGGCCGCGTGTTCGTCGACGGGACGCGCGAGGAGGTCGAGGAGATCATCGTGCGCGACCGCCGCCACCTCTCCGAGGGGGGGATCATCCTCGCGGTCGTGGCCATCGACAGCCACACCGGACACCTCGAAGGGGAGCCCGAGATCGTCAGCCGGGGCTTCCCGGTGGGCCCGGAACGCGGCGGCGTGCTCGGCGAGGCCGCCGGGGTCGTGCGCCGGAGCGTCGAGGCGGCCACCCCCGAGGAGCGCGCCGACCGGGGCGTGATGAAGACGTTGATCCAGCGCGACCTGAAGCGCTTCTTCCGCAAGTCCCTCGACCGGCGGCCCATCATCATCTCCGCCATCATCGAAACTTAGACGATCCGAGCATTCGGACGGGCGCCCGGGTGCCCAGATGGTAGAATCCAGGCCTATGCGCGACCGGCGGAGATCGGTGTCTCCCCGCCGCGAAACCCCCGCGGCCCGGGGATTTCTGTCGGAGTCCCTGGCGATCGCCCTGATGGCGATCGCCGTGCTCCTGGTGCTGAGCCTCGCCTCGTACCACGCCGACGATCCGGTCCCCTGGCCGCTCGGTCAATGGACGAGCGAGCCGGTGAGCAACGTCGCCGGCATCGCGGGAGCCCTCTGCGCCGAGCTCCTCCTGCAGCTCTTCGGCTACGCCGGCTGGGCGATCCCCCTGCTCCTGCTCCTGCTGGGCTGGGAGGTCTTCCGGAGGCGAAGCGCCAGGGCCCTGTCGCGCACCCTGGGCTGCGCGCTCCTGGTCCTCTCGGCCGCTGCCACCCTGCACCTGGTCCTGGACGAAAGGGCCGGTCCGGGAGTGCGCCGCGCGGGCGGCTGGCTCGGCTACGCCTTCGCCCACATTCTGGCGCGGCCGCTCAATCGCTGGGGCGCCCTGGTCGCCGCCCTGGCCTGCCTCATGGCCAGCCTGTTGATCGTGACGCGCGCCTCGATGTTCGAGGCGGCCCGGGCCGTCTGGACGCGGGCGGCGGCCTTGATGCGCAACCTCTGGCTGGCCTCGATCCGCCGCCGCGAGGCGCGCCGCAAGGAGAAGCTGCGCCTGGAGGTCGCCCGGCGGCAGAAGGAACGCCGGGCCAGCGCCGCCGCCCTGGCCTCCGCCGGAGAGGAGACCCTGCCCGAGCCGCACGCCGCGGCGGCGATTCCGCTCGCGGCCAGCGACGACGACCAGGTCCCTCCGCCCGACGGCCGCGCCGCCGCCGCGACGGCCGCCCGCAAGGCGGCCCGCGCCGCCGCCCGCGGCAAGGCCGCGCCCCCCGAAGGACAGCCGCAGTTCGACTTCGTCGAGAGCCTGGCGAGCTACACTTCGCCTCCCCTGTCCCTTCTCAACCTGCCGCAGCACGATGTGCAGGTGGACGAGAAGGACCTGGTGGAGACCGCCCGCATCATCACCGAGAAGTGCCGCGAGTTCGACGTCACCGGCCAGGTGATCGCCATCCAGCCGGGGCCGGTGGTGACGGTCTTCGAGTTCAAGCCGGACCCCGGCGTGAAATACAGCAAGATCGTCACCCTGGCGGACGATCTCTGCCTGGCGATCGAGGCGGAGTCGATCCGCATCGACCGCATCGCCGGCAAGTCGACCGTCGGCATCGAGGTCCCGAACAAGAAGCGCGAGATCATCTCCCTGCGCGAGCTTCTGGCCTCCGAGCGGTTCCAGAAGGCGCCGGCCGCCCTCACCCTCGCCCTGGGCAAGGAGATCAGCGGCGAGCCCTACTACGCCGACCTGGCCCGCATGCCCCACCTCCTGGTCGCCGGCTCGACGGGATCGGGAAAGAGCGTCTGCATGAACTCGATCCTGACGTCCATCCTGTACAAGTCGAGCCCGGAGGAAGTGAAGTTCATCATGATCGATCCGAAGCGCCTGGAGCTCGGGGTCTACGAGAACATCCCGCATCTCCTGACTCCTCTGGTCACCGACACCAAGAAGGCCGCCAACGCCCTGCGCTGGGCCGTCCTGGAGATGGAGCGGCGCTACAAGCAGCTGGCCGAGGCGGGGGTGCGCGGCATCGATCAATACAACCTCATCGTGAGGCGCGAGATCCAGGAGCGCAGCGCGGCGGGCCGCGGCGGCGCCAAGGCCGAGACTCCTGCGGGAGCGGCGGCCCCCGCGGAGACGGCGGACGCCTTCCCGGCAGCGGAGGCCCCGCCGGCCTCGGCCCGCCTCCCGACCACAGCCGGCGAGCCGCTCAAGCCGCTCCCCTACGTCGTCATCCTGATCGACGAGCTGGCCGACCTCATGATGACCACCGGCGCGGAGGTGGAGGAGGCGATCACCCGCCTGGCGCAGATGGCGCGCGCGGTCGGCATCCACCTGATCCTGTCCACGCAGCGCCCGTCGGTGGACATCATCACCGGCGTCATCAAGGCGAACTTCCCGTGCCGCATCGCCATGCGGGTCTCGTCCAAGGTCGACTCGCGCACCATCCTGGACAGCAACGGCGCCGAGCAACTCCTGGGGCACGGCGACATGCTGTTCATCCCGCCCGGGTCCGCCCGCCTGATCCGGCTGCACGGCCCGCTGGTGACCGAGATCGAGGCCACCCGGATCGTCACCTTCCTGAAGAAGCAGGCCAAGCCGCAGTACGACGAATCCGTGACCCGCGACGAGCCGCAGGGGACGGCCGCGGGCGGGGCCGGAGGGCGCGACGAGGAGGTCGATCCGGCCTACGACCAGGCGGTCCGGCTGGCCATCCAGATGGGCCAGATCTCGGTGTCGCACATTCAGCGCCGGCTGAAGCTCGGTTACGCGCGGGCCGCCCGTCTGGTTGACATGATGGAGCAGAACGGCATCGTCGGCCCGGCCGACGGCAGCAAGCCGCGCGAGGTCCTGGTCGAGCCGGAGTTCCTCGAGCGGATGAACCAGATGCGGGAGGAGCAGACCTGACCGGCCGACTCGCCGGGATTTCTCACCGGTGTCCATTCGGATCGCATGTCGCGCGAGTGCGATCCGGCCGTAGTTCCGAGTGTCGGCGCGACAACGCGCCGCTCGTTGCGGTACCAGACCGCGAGGTCCTTCTTCCCGAGCCTCCACAGGATGCCGAGCGGCGCCTTGCCGCGGCAGGACGCCAGCTCGCCGTGCTCTCCCCGCTTGTGATGGAAGCGGCACAGGCAGGTGCGATTGTCGAGCCCGTCGCCGCCACGCCGGGAGCGGTAGACGACGTGATGGTCGTCCAGGTTCTTCCGCGAGGTGCAGCCGGGAGCGGTGCAGCGCCATCCGGCGCGGGAATAGACCGGGTCGCCGGGGCGCTTCGGGGCGCCGCGGTGCGGCGGGTCCCAGGTGAGGACGAAGTCTTCCAGGAGCGCCAGGAGGCCGACCCAGGCCGGCACGCGGCGGGAGCGGACGGAAAACGTCCGGGCTGCCAGCATGGACGGCGCGGCGTGCGGATCCGGCCACGGTTCGTCGCGGGGGACCGAGTCCGCCGCCTTCGACAGGCGCACCCGGAAGGCTTCAATGACGCCGAGGAAGTCGCCGGCGAGTTCGTGCGGCAGGCGGAGGCGGAGGAAAACGTCCGGGCTGGGTCGCTCGGCGGCGTCGGTCCCGAAGCGCTGGACCCGCTCGCGCGCGGTGCCCGGCTCGCGGCGCAGCGAGTCGTGCCACGCGGCGTCGTCGAGATGTGCCGCGTGGGCCGACGCCGCGAGCCCGGCGGCGCGAAGCGAGCGGGTGCGCCCGAGTGCCCGGGCCTCATCCACCCACCGGCCCGAGCGTCCGAACCGCTCGCGGGCGTGATCTTCCAGTCGGGCGAATCCAAAATCGGACCAGGCCTGCCGCTGCTCGAAGGCGGCCGCCGCACGGGCCAGGGGGATCGCGATGCGGTCGAGCCCGGTCCGCAGCGACAGGGCCAGGGCGTCCGCCTGACGAAGAGAGCTCTCGACCGGGTAGGCGCTCGAGGCGGGCGCGGACGGAGCGTGATAGGCCGGCGTATCCTCCCTGCAGACGAATCGGCGCAGGGCCGCGGCTCATGCCGGCCGGGTGTGCGTGAGATCGGCGGACGTGAGATCGGCGAGGGGGGAATCGACGGGCGGGTGATCGACGCATGGACGAGCGGCGAGCGGATACAAAGAATGACGCGATGCGCGCAGAGCGGCGGCGGAACCCATAGTGTAAGTATAGAGTATGCAATTCAGATTGCAAGCGAAAGGTGAGAGATTTTTTGGCGCAGCCGAGGACTGAGGCTGCCGCCTCCCCTGTAAGAAATCCGGGCTAGCCGGGCGGCGGCTGGCGCAGGAAGTCCGAATAGGCGTAAAGGTTGCGTCGGTGCATGGACTTGAGCAGCACCCTCGCCCGCGTGCGCATCTCGATGCGCCGGGGCAGCCAGATCCCCTCCCCGACCGGCGCGCACACGACGCTGACCTCGACTTCGCTGACCTTGGCAAGCGACAGCGCCAGCGAGATCGGCCTGACCGTCTCGGCCCGAGCCGCCGCGACATGGAACCCCTCGCGCGCGATCCACAGGCTTCCCTTCATGACGCGCGCGACCTTCCAGGCCAGCCCCTTCTCCTTCGGCCCTGCCGCCTCGTCCGGGAAGAAATCGAGACGGTAGCAGGCGACCCCGTCGTGGTCTTCCAGGCCGGCATAGCGGTAGGATGCCAGGTGGAGCAGGAGCCCGAGCGAGTAGCCCCCTTCGATCTCGTCGTTCCCCACGCCTGTCATCAGGGTCCGGTAGTGCTTCCCGAACGATCCCAGCTTGCGATGCCGATCCCTCTCGTCCGCCAGGGGCTCGCGGTCATCCAGGCGCAGGAGCTCCTCGTCGAAACCGCCCGGCTGCGGCGTGACCAGGAACTCGAAGACCTCCTGCTCTTCGATCTCCCCCGCATCGCCGATATCCTGATGCTCCGCCCTGCGCCTGAACCGGTAGCTCGCCCAGGCCGCCACGTCGGCCTCCTGCACCCTCTGGGCCTCGGAGAGAATGAACTGCAGATCGGATGGAACGTGGTCCGCGGCGGGGGCCAGATCGGCCGCTTCGACAGGGCGGGCGGCGATCGAGGCCGCGACCGCGAGGGCCAGGGCGGCCACCCCAGGAACGAGCCGGGCGGGCGCGTCTATTCCATCACCACGCGCGGGGTGGCTGCGGGGGGCGCGTCCGGTTGTTTTCCCCGCAGCCCCTCGCGCTTCACGCGCACGCTCTTGGCGGGAATCCCGACCGAGATGTGATGATCGGGGACCTGCCGGGTCACCACCCCCATGGTTCCGACCATGGCGTTCCGGCCGACGGTCATCCCGGACAGGATCACTCCGTGGTAGGTGATGCGGGCGCCGTCCCCGATCACCGTGCGGCCGCAGGTGACGCGCTCGATGTCCTCGATGTCGTGCGCGTGCGAATAGACGTTGGCGTAGTCGGAAATCGACACGTTGTTGCCGATGACGATCTCCCCCCGGTCGTCGAGCAGGACATAGCGATGGACCGTCGTGTTGTCCCCGATCGAGAGGTTGTAGCCGAACGAGACCTCGACGTCGCGGAAGATCCGGACGTTCTCACCGCAGTGCTTGAGGACATGCTTCGCGAGGAGCCGTCTGACCTGGACCCCGAGGTGCACGTTCTGCCCCAGGGGGGAGTGGTCGAACTGGATCCAGAGCCACAGGAGCGGCTTGACCCGGTTGTAGCGCACCGGATCGCACTCGGCGTAGTACTCCGCTTCCAGGGTGACGTTGCGCGGATCGAACTGGGCGATCATCACCCGCTCGGAGACCGGGCGGGAGCCGTCCTCGATCAGGTCGGTGTAGCGCGCCCCTTCCCCGTAATGCATCTCCGTCAGCACGTCGCGGCACAGGATGTCGCGATCGATTTGCGGGTTCTGCAGACGGACCTTCAGGTTGTCGAGGAAGCGATCGTACAGATGGGCGATGTCCTGTCTGGCGAGAGAAACCGGTCGCGAGGCCAACGACCCTCCGAATGCTGCACCAAGTGAGCGTCCGGTAGATTGTCTTGTAAACCGATGGGAGAGTCAATCATCCGGGGCTCCCAGGAACGAAGCAATTCTTGCGAGCCGATCACAACTGGCAGTGACTCATTCTTGCTTGCTGCGGATTTGTGTTGACAAAAGACCAAATGAGCGTAAGTAACAAATGTTCGCTCTCAGCTTCCAGTGTCATACAAGGAGCAGTCCCCATTCCGCGGTGTGCATCTGCTGGGGCACCCTTGGATGATCGGAAAGGAGGTGAAGAAGTTCCCGCTGAAGTGTTCCCGCTATTCACATGAGGCAATCCTCGCGAGGGTGAAGGGTCGCCGCACACTTTCTCCACTCGGAGGATGCTATGAATTGCATTCGGCATCTTGTGATCTTTCTGGTCGCATGTGCGGAGTTTTTCGTGATGTCCGCTGTGCCCTCGTTTGGTGCGTCCGCGAAGTTCAAAGACGTCTGCGCTTCGGGCTGCACGTACACTGACCTCCAGACGGCCATCAACAGCATCACGGACAGCAGCGCGAGCAACATTTATACCATTTTTGTGGACAGCGGGGTCCTGCCGAGTAACACATCCATCAGCCTGCAAGGCAAGAGCTACATCAACATCACGGGACGTGGAATGGGGGTGTCTGTCGTTCAAGCGACCTCGTCTGCCTCAGTTCCTCTGGGGTGGTTTCAGAATGTCGCGAATGGATTCACATCGCCCAAATTCTTCGACCTTTCGAATTCGACGAACATCACAGTGAGCAATCTTACGATCGATGCCAGAACCCTGGACCCGGGGGGTTTGGGGGCCGGCCTTGACTTCGGCGCGGTGTATCTCGGCGATGTTCCTGACAAGATTGTGTTTGATAGCGCGGACCTGCAAGGGGTCATTTACGGTCTATGGGAAGGGGCCGGAAATCCATCTGGCCTGATTCAAGTATTCAATTCGAAGATTCGATCCGCAGACTACGCCATTCTGGTGCGTTCAACCGTCTGGCATATCTTTTCCAGCGATCTGCGTGCAGTGTGCAATGGAGGAAACAGTGGCACGACTGCCGCGTGTTTCGGGCTTGCTGTCGGAACCACTACTCCAAACATCAAGACGACGGTTTGGGCGTCACACCTGCACGGCGAAAGCGGTGAGCCAGGAGCGACCTATAATGTGGCCGGGCTGGCTACCCAATTCTCGAGTGGGTTCGTCAAAGTCCTGGGGAGCACTCTCCATGTCAAGATGAGCACCGCCAACATTGGAAGCGCAACTCGGAGCATGGCGGCTCTGAGACTCGCAAATCCAACCACCGCCAGTGACCGGATCAGGATCGATCTCACCGGCTCGGAGCTCCTCTATGAGAGCCCCACCTCGCTGAGCCAGGGCCAGCTGGCAGGGATCGGCTTCCCGTATACCGGCTTGAATCGAAGCGGAACGACAGAAGTCAGTCTGGTTGGAGATACCTTCGTCGACAACGGCGGGAGCGGGGGGAGCTTCAGGGGCGACATCGTGGGCGGACCCTACGTCCTCGGTGGCTTCAGATACGAACCCACGATTCTCAACGTCGGCTCGAAGATCGTTTCGGCCCTGACCACGAACGCGAATGCTCTCCAGACCTCAAATGCGGCGCTGTACAAAACAATCAACGTCGAAAGTGGGGTGGCCACCTTCCCTACGTCGAACACCGTGGCCGTAACCCTGCCAACGCCAATGCCAGACGCCAATTACCGGGTGGGCTTGTCTGCCAATGCTCAGGAAACCGTCTATGTGATGAGCAAGACCACCACGGGATTCACCCTCAAGTCGTCGAACGCCAGCTCAGTCGCGTCCGTGGATTGGACAGTGACTCGCTGACGGGCGCTTGAAGGTCCAATTTTTCATGCGACGCCCCGGCCATTGTCCGAGGTGGCTGGGGCGTCACTTCCCCCCTCTGCTATAATCCGGCGCCATTTGCGGCGGGGGGCGCGTGCCGGAGGTCTCGAACAGACGGGCGGTTCCAGACTGGATGTGGGTCGCGGGGGTGTGCGCCCTGGCGCTCGCTCTGCGGCTGATCTATGTCTTCCAGATCAAGGACTCGACGCTGGTCCAGCCGGAGGACCTGGACCCAGGGTTCTATCACCGCTGGGGACAGGAGATCGCCGCCGGGAACTGGCTCGGGAAGGAGCCGTTCGTCCAGAGCCCGCTCTACGCCTACCTGCTCGGCGTCCTGATGAAGATCGTCGGGACCGGCGTCGGGCCGATCCTGGTGGTGCAGTCGCTCATCGGCACCGGCACGGTCCTGCTGACGTATCGTGCCGGACGGCGCCTGTTCGGACACGGGCACGGCGTGGCTGCGGCCGTCCTGATCGCGCTGTACGGCCCGTTCCTCTTCGAGGAGGGGATGGTCATGAAGACCTTCCTCTCCCCCTTCCTGACGCTGGCGCTCCTGCTGCTGCTCGACAAGGCGTGGGGCGCCGAGGGGCCGCGGGCGGCGCGCCTGTTCGCCGTCGCGGGGGTCGTGTACGGCCTGACCGCGCTCGACCGGGACAACTTCATCCTGCTGGCGCCGGTCCTGGCGGGGCTGGCGCTCGTCCTGGGCGGGGGGGCGAACCGCCGCGGGCTGCGCGCGGCGGGGGCGTTCACGCTCGGGACCGTCCTGATGATCGCCCCGGTGACGCTGCGCAATTGGATCGTGTCGCACGAGTTCGTGCTCCTGACGACCGGGGGAGGCGAGGTCTTCTTCATCGGCAACAACGCGGACGCGAACGGGCTGTACGTGCCGCCCGCCTTCGTGCGCCCCGATCCACGGTACGAGCACGCCGACTTCATCGCCCGCGCCGCGGAGATCACCGGGCACGCGATGACACCGATGCAGTCGTCCTGGTTCTGGTTCCGCGAAGGGACGAAGTTCATCGCCGAGGAGCCGCTCTCCTGGCTCCGCCTGCTGGGGCGCAAGCTCGTCCACTTCTGGAATTTCTACGAGCTGCCGGACAACCTCGACTACGTCATCCTGCAGCGCTTCTCCACACTCCTGAGCGCGCTGAACGCGACGTTCCCGCCCCCGGGATGGCGGACCCTCGCCGTGCCGGCGGGGGGATCGTGGGCGCCGGTCCGCCTTCATCTGTATTCGACCTTCGGAACGGTCGCGCCCCTCGGACTGTTCGGCATGCTGCTGACCTGGCGCCGCTGGCGCAGGTATCTGCCGCTCTACATCCTGGTCTTCGGCTACATGGGGACGGTCCTGCTGTTCTTCAATTTCTCGCGGTTCCGGGTTCCGATCGTGCCGATCCTGGCGCTGTTCGCGGCGCCGGCCCTGTTCGCGCTCGGGAGGCTCCTGCGTCGTCTCGGGGGGCTCGCCGTGGCCTTCGCCGCCCGCTCGGGCGACATGCCGGCGCGGACGCTGGCCCTGCTCCCGGGACGGGAGCAGGCGGTCGCCGGGCTCCTGTTCCCGGTGTGTCTCGCCGGGATCAACGTCGAGCTGCCGCGTGGTGTCGTGACGGCCATCGAGCAGGCGCTGATCAGCGGCAACGCCTACTACGCCGAGTCGCGGTACGACGAGGCCCTGCAGGCCTACCTCACCGGGCTCCTGCTGCTCGGTGAGGGCCCGCCGGGAGAGCGCGGCGAGGCGGAGCTCCAGGCGCGCTTCGGCACGGGCGCGACCCGCGAGGCCCTCATGAAGGAGCTCGAGGTCGAATCGATCGCCCGCGGCCCGCAGTTCAAGGGGATTCACATCGGGATCCACCACGGGATCGGCATCACCCTGGTGCAGCAGGCCGAGGAGCTGCTCGGGCGGGGCGAGCGGCAGAAGGCCATGCTGCTCCTCGACCAGGCCACGGCGCAGTTCCAGGAGGCGCTGAAGCAGGCCCCGGCTTACCTGCTGTCGATCCGGAAGATGGCGCGTGCCTTCACCTTGAAGGGGGACCAGCCGGCGGCGATCGAGTGGCTGCGCAAGGGGGTCGATCTATGGCCCGACGATCTCCAGACGCGCGCCGAGCTGGCCGAGGCGCTCTTCAAGACCGGCGAGTTCAAGGAGGCGCTCCGGCAGATCGACCAGGGGCGGGCGATGCACAAGGACCTTTCCCCTCAAGAGCTGGCGAGAATCTACTTCCATCGCGGCCTGATCCTGCAGCAGGGGCTGAACGAGCCGGGGAAGGCGCTGTACAACTTCCAGCGGGCGCTCGAGCTCGATCCGCAGTACTCCCAGGCCGGCGAGATCCAGGCCACGGTGACGTACCTGCGGGCGCGCGGCGTGCAACCTCTGGCCGACGAGCCGGACGGCAAGTAGCCGCCTCGGACACGCTCCTAAGACGTCGAGCGTTTCAGGAAACGCAGAGCGGCGCGGGCGGCCCGCTGCTCGGCCTCCTTCTTCGTCAGGCCCTTGCCGACCGCCACCTCCTTGCCGTCCACGACCAGCCCGACGTGAAAGGTCGGGCTGTGCGCCGGCCCCTCCGTCCTGACGACCTTGTAGCGCGGCGCGGGCCGGCCACCGGCCTGCATCAGCTCCTGGAAGGCGGTCTTGTAGTCCTTCTCCTCGATCTCCTCCCGGCTCAGCCTCTGGATCTGCCCGCCGAACAGCCGGTTCACCACGGCCCGCGCCGGCTGATCGCCGCCGTCCAGGAAGACTGCGGCGATCACCGCCTCGAGCGTGTCGGCCAGGAGGGACTCCTTCGTCCTGGCCAGCCCCTGCTCGGCCGTCTTGCCGAGCCTCAGGTGGACTCCCAGGCCGAGGCGACGCGCCACCTGCGCCAGGTTGGGCCGGCTGACCAGGAATCCCTTGAACTTGGAGAGCCCCCCTTCGTCCATCTCGGGAAAGCGCTTCATGACTGCCTGCGCGACCAGGAAGCCGAGCGCCGCATCCCCGAGGAACTCGAGGGCCTCGTTGTCCGGGCCGCTTCCCCCCTCGTGCGCGAAGGAGGAATGGGTCAGGGCGCGGGTCAAGAGGTCCCTGTTCTCGAAGACGTGCCCGAGCCTCTCCTCGAGGCGCGGCAGGCCGGGCGCGCTGCCCGCACGGGGACGCGGCGCGTCGGACGACGGGGATCGCATGCGGGCTATCCCGGCGCGGCCGCGGGCGTGCCCGGGACCCCGGCCGGTGTCGGCGCAGTGGCAGGACCGGAGGGGGCGGCGCCGGACGGAGTCGGATTCTGGGGCGTCTGGCCCTGGAGGCGGCGGAGCAGGTCATCCCCCTTCTGGCGCTCCTTCAGGGCCTCGAACCGCTTGCCGATCCCTTCGTAGGCCTCCGCCAGCTTCAGGTGGGCGTCGACCTCCACGCGAGTGAGCGGCTGGGTGTAGGCCCACTTCAGGTAGGTCTCGAGCGAGTCCGCCGCCTGCTTGTCCTTCTTCATCCTGTGTGCGGCGATGCCGACCAGGTAGTCGACCAGAGGGTAGCCGTCCCCCTTCTCCTTGTCGACCGCGATGCGCCGGGCCTCCTTGAGCTCGCCGATCGCCGCATCGTTCTTTCCGAGGTAGTAGAGGATCCGCCCGTGGTTGTAGCGCACGATGGAGATGTCCGGGTGGAGGCGTGCCGCCTCCTCGAGGAAGGGCTCCGATTTCCAGTAGTCGCGGCTGTCCATGTACACGGTCCCGAGGCTGAACAGGGCATCCAGGTTGCCGGGATCGAGATCGAGCACCCCGTTCCACTCGCCGAGAGCGCCGTCCAGGTCGGACTGCTGCATGAGGCACTCCCCCGTCACCCAGCGGGCCTTCGCCGTCTGGCCCAGTGACGACAGCTCCCGGGCGATGTCCCGGGCGCGCGCCGGGTCGCCGGCGATGCCCAGGTACGACTTGGCCAGGTTGTACAGGAACTCGGCCTTCTCCTCCGGCGAGACGCCGTAGTTTCTAAGCTGCGGCACGATCGAGGTCCCGGCGGAATCGACGGCCGCCATCAGCGCGGAGTTGCTGTGGATGGTCAGCTCGCGCACCGAGGCGAACTCGACCGGCGCGCGATCGTCGTCGTTGCCGGGGCCGTCGCCGAGGACCCCGCGCAGCTCCTCTCCCGCCAGGCGGAAGGTGTAGAGGATCTCGTTCGGGCCGAGGACCATGATGCGCCGCAGGTCGCGTGACACATCGCCGGTGGAGGAGATGACGTTCCGGAACCAGCCGACGTCGAGCCCGAGCGGCTCGGCCGATCCGAGGAGCAGGAGGTCCTCCTGCGAGATCTGGAACACCAGGACGGAGTCGAAGGCGCCCGCGAAGGTCCGCATGACCGCGCGCAGGGCCGCCTCGCCGGTCGATGCCAGGGGGACCCGCAGCGCCAGGAGGCCGCCCTGGTTCAGCCTCGACTTGAGGAGGTCGATCCCTTCCCGGGTCACCAGGGCCGCGCTCGCCGGGAGCCACGGCTCCATCCCCGGGACGATGATCACGTCGTAGGCCGCCGGGTCGGCCAGAAGCCTCGAGCGCGCGCTGTCGGCCAGGCGGACGAGCCGTTGATCGGCGTGCGGCGAGTTGTTGTACGACGCGAAGAATCTGGAAGCCTCGAACAGGGCCGGCTCGCGCTCGATGACGGTCAGCGTCTTCACCGGGTGGCGCAGGATCGATCCGGCCGTGACGCCGTTCAGGAAATCGATCAGGAGAACGCTTTCGGTCGGCCCGTGCACCAGGATCGGGATATGTCCCTGCAGGACCTGCGTGCGGGTGTCGTCGCCGGTCGTCGCCTCCACCTTGCCGTCGACTGTCAGAGACAGCGCCTCGACCGGCGGCAGCCCGGGCGTGGGCAGGAGCGTCTCCTCGACCATGACCGAGGAGTTGACCCCTTCGCGGTAGAACAGGACATTGATGCTCTGGCGCGCCGCGAGGTACTCCTCGACCGATCCGAAGCGCGTCAGGGCCCTCGTGCCGTATCGGTACAGGCCAGAGGCCACGATGCGCGGGTCCCAGGCGGCCGCGAAGCCTCCCAGGATCACCATCAGGCCGAGCAGCGCGAGCACGAACGTCGTCCGCAGCGCCGGCCGGCGGAACGGCGCCAGCATCAGCGCCAGGATGGCCGGCATGATGCCGACGGCCGCCACCAGTGAGAGGGCCCGCCGGAGCCCGAAGAGCGGGATCGCCATGAGGCCTACCCCCAGGTCGGCCGCGATGACGCCGATGGCGATGAAGACCAGCACGCCGACCGCCGAGCGGCGCCTCTGGCGCGCCGCCTGCGCCAGGAGCGGCAGCGACGCTCCCAGCAGCAGGGTCGCGGGCAGCAGCAGGGCCGCCGTGGCCGCGGCCGCGGGAATCTGGGACAACCCGGACCGGCCGAGGTACGGAGAGAGCTTCAGGTACAGCAGGGACACCTGGGGCATGACGTACATCGAGGCGTAGGCGGCGACGGCCGATGCGGTCAGGGTCGCCGCGAGTGCTGTGAACGGCGCGGCGAGCAGGTCGGTGAGCGCCGCGGCCAGGAACACTCCGAGCGCCAGGGTCAGAAGAAAGACGGCGCCGGTCGTCGTGCGCGCCACCAGCGTGCGCCCCAGGACGAACGACAGGCCCCGGTCCCACAGGAGCAGGAACCCCCAGGCGGTGAAGGCGAACAGGGTCATCATCGCCCCCAGGGCGGCGGCCGTCCCGGTGGTGGTGGCCGCCGGATGCTCCTCCAGCCGGGGCTCCCCGGCGCGAACCGCGTCCCCCGCCAGGGCGGCGCCGATCGACCCCTGCCCTTCCAGCCCCTTCTGGCGCAGCAGGACGGTCCCCGCCGCGGCGATCCCCGACAGGGAGAGCCCCAGCAGGAGACTTCCGTGGATTCCGAGGCCGGGGAGGACGAAACTCCCGGCGACGGCCAGGCCGAGCGCGCTCCCCGCCAGGGCGAGGCCGAAGGCGAAACCGAGGCTGAGGCCGGCCCCCTCGGGCCGCGTGGCGATGAGGCGCGCCAGGACCGGCGGGCTGGCGCAGAAGAGCGCCGCCGGCAGCGCGACCAGGGCCAGGGCGAGGATGAAGCGCATCAGAAACAACCCGGCCTCCGACCCGCCCAGGACGGGCCACAGGACGAGGTATCCCGCCCGCACCACGCCGTAGAGCCCCGCCGACAACGCGCTCGCCAGCCCGAGGCCCGCCATCAGGAGGGCGAGCAGCGCCATCGGGCTGGACGCCCACCTGGCCCTCCGGCCCGCGAACACCGCCCCGGCGGCACAGGCGATCGCGACGACCGCGACGAAGGCGCTCGCCGCCTGGGTGGTGAATCCGGCGGTCAGGGAGAAGACCCGGTGGCCGACGATCAGGAGGATCGCCGCCGCGGCCGCATGCGCCAGGTACAGGGTGAACGCGGCCGTCGGCACGACGAGACTGCCGACGGACAGCCTCGCCCCTGCCGGGCTCGCCGCTCCCGGGACTCCGGATTCGCTCATAGAGTCGGGGATTCTATCACCGGCCGCAGCCCCCGGCCTCGCGGGTTGAAGATCCGCGATCTCAGCAGGCCCCAGCGGTTCAGGCGGTAGAGCGCCCCCGTGCGCAGGACCCCGAGCCCGTACCGCAGGCTCGAGCCGAATCCGATCGACGAGGCCTCTGGAAAATACTTGCACGGACTGCTCACCTCGCCGACCGAGAACCCGAAGTAGATCGCCTGACAGAGCATCTCGTTGTCGAACACGAACCCGTCGGAATTCTCGAGGATCGGCAGCTTCAGCAGAACGGCGCGCGTGAAGGCGCGGAACCCGCTGTGATACTCCGAGAGCTTGCGGCCCAGAAGGGCATTCTCGACGAGCGTCAGGCAGCGGTTCCCCGCGTACTTGTAGATTGGCATGCCCCCCTTGAGCGCGCTTCTCACCAGGATGCGCGAGCCGATGACCACGTCGAACAATCCGGACTTGAGAAGCGCCACCATCGACGGGATGATGCGCGGCGGGTACTGGTAGTCGGGGTGCAGCATGACGACGATGTCGGCGCCGCGCTCCAGGGCCGCCTGGTAGCAGGTCTTCTGGTTGGCTCCGTAGCCGCGGTTCTGCGGGTGGACGATGGTCGGAATCCCGAGCAGGCGGGCCACCTCCACGGTCCGGTCGTGGCTGGCGTCGTCCACCAGGATGACCTCGTCCACCACCTCGCGCGGGATCTCGGAGCAGGTCCGCTCCAGGGTCCGCTCGGCATTGTAGGCCGGCAGGACCACGACCACCCGTTGCCGCTCGACCACCCCTCACCCCCGAAAATGGCGTGCTATTCTAGCGCGCTATGACTTGCCAGCATTGATCGAGTGTGCAAGGATGCGCTCCAAACTATGATTTTATTGGTGGCGTTCTCGCTCTCCATCCTGGCCCCATGCGTGTGCTGGGGCAGTGCCATGTGCTGTCACTGCGCGGGGAGGTGCAGACAACGGTCCGATGCGCGTGACCCTCTAATCCGGGGTGCCCTCTCAGGGGTGAGGAATGACGCCGATTCCGCTCCACGATTCGGGAGGCACAGTGGTCCCGGGAATGTGTATACGGTCTGTGTCGACAGCGGAGTCCTCTCGACCGACACGTCGATCACGACGAACGGCAAGAGCTACATCAATTTTGTAGGACGCGGTATCGGCGTCTCCGTCATCCGGGCATCCGCCAACTGGTACATGAACAGCCAGCTTCCCTTTGATAGCGTCGAATGCTGCTAAACCCTGCCACCCACCAAGTCTCCGGCTGCGCCCTGGGGGCAGCCGGGGGTTCTCGTACGAGCTTGTGCGCCGGGTCTCCGAACGCTTCCCGCGATATGGCGTGCTATTCTAGCGTGCCATGAAGCGAAGTTCGTGGATTCCTGCCGCCGCCGTGGCACTCACGGTGGTGGCTCTTCATCTGCGCACGCTGGGATTCGAGTTCGTCTTCGACGATCTGCACCTGATCGTGAACAATTCCTTCCTGCACGAGCCCTGGAGCCCGCTGACCGCCTTCGCGCACCACTTCTGGCACGGGACCCCGTTCGGGGCCGCCTACTATCGCCCGATCGCGACCTCGAGCCTGGCGCTCAACGGCCGGCTCTTCGGCTGGGGTCCGGCCGGGTTCCACCTGGTCAACCTTCTGCTGCACGCGGCGAATGCCGCGCTCCTCCTCGAGCTCATCCGGCGGATCGGGGCCCCGGTCTGGGCCGCCACCTGCGCCGCCGCGCTCTTTGCAGTTCATCCCGTCGCCGCCTGGCCGGTGGGCTCCATCGTGGCGCGCGTCGATCTCCTGCCGGCATTTTTCGTCCTGCTCGCCTGGCTGGCGCTTCATGACGGGCGTCGGCCGGTTCTCGTCGGGCTTCTCTTTCTCATGGCGCTTCTCTCGAAAGAGTCGGCGGCAGCCTTCCTCGCCGTGCCGATACTCGGGTTAAGGCGATTGCGGGACCCCGAGCCCCTTCAGGAGGTCCGCACGCCTGACAGGCGGGACAGGACCTGGCCGGCCCTGCTCGCGCTCGGGGGGTCCGTGGTCGCCTGGCTGGCCTTGCGCCTTTGGTCCGGCGTGGGTGTCCTGATCGCCCAGAAGCTGGTCGACCCCCTGACCAACCCCCTGGGGCAGCTGACCATGCCCTCGCGTCTCTGGGCAGCCCTGGCGCTCGCAGGACGGTACATCCTGTATCTCGTCGTCCCCGTCCGCTTCAGCGATCCGCGGAACTACGTCGATCCCTCCACCCTGCCGTCCCCTTGGGCGCCCAGTGTCCTCTTGAGCCTCGGGGCCCTTTCGGCGTGGGGGGCCGGGATTCTCATTCTCTGGCTGAGACGGGATCGGATCGCCCTGCCCCTGGCATTCTCCCTGGCCAGCTTCCTGCCGGCCTCGAACATCCTCATGCCGATCAGCTCGCTCTATGCGCAGAACTTCCTCTACATGCCGCTCCTCGGCCTGTGTCTGGCCCTGGGCGACCTCCTGGGGAGATTGGCGGCTCGGAGGACTTCCGTGCTGCGGGCGGCGCCGCTGCTGGTGGCCACGCCGATTCTCGCGGTCCTGGCCATGGTGTCCTACACAGAAACCGGCCTCTGGCGCGACGGCGTCTCCCTGTTCACCGCCTGGACGGAACGTTTCCCCAATTACTCCATGGCGCACAGCAGCCTGGGGGTGATGCTCATCGGCCGGGGAGTTGCCGGGGAAGCCGTCCCCTCATTCCGGCGCGCGCTCGCGATCACCGAGCGCAATGCCGAGGCCCACTACAACCTCGGCGTGGCGCTCATGCTCACCAGGCAGGACAAGGCGACACGGGAGGATGCGCTCACCCACCTGCGCCGCGCATCGGAGCTGGCCCCCTTCTTCGCGCCGGCGCACGTCGACGCCGCCAAGGCGCTCCTGCTTCTCGACCGCCCGGTGGAAGCCGAGGCGGAAGCCAGGGCGGCGCTGCACCTGGCGCCCGGGTTCACGCCGGCCCTCCTCGACCTTGCGGATGCCCTCTACGGGCAGGCGCGATATGCCGAGGCGGCCGACGCCTACGGCGATCTGGTGAGCCTCGACCCCGATGACGTGGATGCCCGATCGAACTACGTGGTCGCCCTGATCCGCTCGGGGCAGACGGACCGGGCGCGCGCCGCGACGGATGCCGCCCGCAGCGCGTTCCCCCGTCTGGCATGGTTCGACTTCTGTCTCGCACGAGTCGAAGCGCAGGCCGGACGAAAGGGGGAGGCCCTGGTGCTACTGGAGACCGCTCTCGCCAGAGACCCCAAGGTCAAGGAGTGGCTCGAGAAAGTGGACGAGTTCGACGTCTATGCCGGGACCCGGGAATTCCAATCGGTCCTGTCAAGGTCCGGCCCGCGTTGAATCGGGTCGCCTCTTCCCCTGAAGGCGTTCACGCAGAAAAAACAAAGAGCCACCGGGTCGCGAGACCCGGTGGCTCCACGACTCGCCTCAGGACCAATCCTAGCTCGTGATGGGACCCCGCGTGACACACGCGTCATCCGACTTGGAGCAGGCGACGGCGCGTGCCTCGATCTTCTCCGTGTGGATGATCGCGGGCTTTTCGTAGGCTTTTTTCATGAGTCCTTCTCCCTCTCCCTTAAAAGTTGACCGGGGCCGCATCGACCGTGGTTCCGTTCGTCAGCACCGAGCGGATGATGATCGAACGCGAGCCTTTTAGGTCACCCATGCGCGCTTCGGCGGTGTAGGACGAGGCCGCTCCATTCGCGGCGATGAGCGAACCGATTTCGAACTGGCCCTTGGTTTTGGATACGGCGATGAGCCTGAACCCGGCCAGGCCGACCTCGTTCGACGTGCTCCAGGAGAGCTTCACCTTGCCGCTGTCTGTCGTCGCACGAACGTTCTCGGCGGTCGGCTGAGCGGCAAGCGTGCCAGCCACGGAGATGAAGCCGTTGATCGAGCTGCTCTCCCCGGTGCCGGTGCCCGTCGTGGTCCCGATGTAGGCGCACAGGCAGGTCGGATCGGTGGCGCATTGCTTGGTGCCGTTGTCAGGCTTGGTGTACGGAACGTTGGCATTGCCCGCGGCATCCAGGACGGCCGTGCTCACCGTCCAGAGCGAGCTGCGCACGTCCGGCCTCGTGCCGCAGGGCTGGTTACTGGTAAAGATGCGGCCGACGGGCAGCACGGTGCCGCCAAAGCCGTCCACACAAGCGTCCCCCAATGCCTCTCCTACGGTGCCTGAGTCGCAGTCGGAGAAGATGTGCGGCGGATCGACGTGGATTTGCACCGAGGAGGGGGAAACGCTGACGATCCTCGGCCTGCCATTCGAAGTCCCGCACGGCAGCGGAGCTGCCAGCACCTTCCCCGTATCGTCGAACCCCAGGAATTGCTGGGACGTCTCGACGGTGTAGCCGAAAGCGAGCGTGGCTGAGGCGCCGCTGATCGAGGTCATGAGACCCGTGCCATCGTTGGCCTGGACGACGATCATGATTCGGTGGTTCCCCAGCGCGTCCTGCGGGCAGCCGATGACACCCGGGGTGGACCAGTCGGTCTGAATATCGACCTTGCCGGCGCCGAGGTCGCGAATGATCCCGACCGGACCGGTATTGGTCGCGCTCGGAGCGCTGACCAGGTAGGCAAAGGCGGTCACCGGCCCCCTGGAGTTATCGCACGCGAAATACGAGTCGAAACCGTGGAGCAGCGGCACCGAGGCGCCACACGCCGCGTATGCCGATGGGGCCGCGAGCGCCATCACGCCAAGAACCGCCAGTACTAGAATCACTCTCTTCATGTCTTGATTCCTCCGTTCCCCGATGATGAGGTTCACTGCCGATTAATAGTGCGCCGGTGTGAAGGTAACCGAGGTCTTGGTCGGCTCGCGGACCTGGATCATTTCACCGAGGACCAGATTGAAGACCGTGGTCGTCGAGCCGCAGGTCGTCGACTGGGGGGCGGCCGGCGGGCCGGGAATCAGGCGGGTGATCCCCGCCGGGCCGAAGCCCGTGGCGGTCAGCCCCAGCTGGGTGCACAGGTCGTTTGTATTGACCGCGGTCGTATGGTACGGCACGCTGTACCAATAGTTTACGTTCTTCTTGATTTGAATCTGTTGACCCGAATTATGGGAGCCGACGATGATGATGCTGGAAACTCCGGCTGCCGGCTGGCGGATCTGGAACCCCTTGCCACTGATAAGGGACTGGGCCGACGCCCCGGCGGAACCGCAGTTGAAATTCTTGGGGCCCTCGGCGCAGAAGAAGGGGCTGCCCGTCCCGACGGCGGGGCAGTCGGCGTCGGTGGTGCAAGAGCAGAACGAGTTTGTCGATGCGGTAGCGGGACAGGGAAGTGAAGCCTGGTTGCTGCACTTTCCAGAGAGTGCCGGGGAGAACGGCGGCTCGTTGTAGTTCAGCGTGGAGATTCCGGTCACCGAGAAACCGGTGGATGTCAGGCCGGTCTGATTGCAGAAGCCCTGAATCGTCCCGTACGGGTTGTGAAACGGGATCGACGTCCAGTTGTTGCCCGTCAGGGTGGCGGCTCCGGTCGGGACCCTCACCAGGGGCTTGTTCATCTTGAACCCCATGTTCGACGCGATGACGGCTCCCCCGGCCGCCACAATCAGGACAGCCGCGACGAGAATCGCCAGAGACGGGCGCATTGATTTGAGTCTGATCATGTCTATTGCCTCCTTGAAATTAGGCCACTTCTATTTACGCTCAAATGCAAGTTTGTCAACAGGAACTTGAAACCGGACCCTTCTCACTCGATCCTGTAATACACAATCGGAGACGATTCGGAGCGCTTGTCGGTCCAGACGTTACCCCTGACGACATGAACCTCGGATTGCCCCATGTCCCGTGGATCGGTGCTCTTGTAAACCCTGTACAAATCACGACTTCCGTCGCTCCACGCCAGCCTGACGACGCCGCCATCGGCCGTGATGTCAAGGACCGAGACTCCGGTCTGGCGAATCGGACGGTTAACGTCACGCATGGCAATCGGCAGCGCCGCCAAAATGAAAACGAACGCTACGGCGCCCGCCAGAAGACCAGGGTGGGCGGACAGCGAAAAGGATGGAACAGGAAAGCCCCATGGCCTGCGCGAGGGGCGTGATGACGCCTCGAGCGCAATCCTGTTGGCAACCATCTCTGGAATTCGATACTCCCCAGAGCCTGCTTGCCGGGCGATCCCGATAACCTGCGTGAATTGCTCCTCTTCCTCACGGCAGGCCGCACACCGAGCCAAGTGACCTTTCACCTCCAGGTTCTCCGCCTCGCTGAGCTCGCCGCCGGAGTAAAGGGGCAAGAGCGCGTTGAAATCTCTGCATCTCTTCATGACCGTATATACCGTCTCATGAGGAATACCGTTCAAGAATGGTCCGCAATTTCCTCAAGGGCACCCGCCAGAGGACGGGACGCCCGGTTTCCCGCCCGGCACGGAGACCGTGTAATTGCCGGCCAGACCGCCGACGGTCGCCCGGACCAGGTAGAAATAGGCGTCCCCCGATGGAGGGTATGTGGTGTCAGGAAGATTGGCCGTGTCGGTCTCGGTGAGGTCGTTGGCCAGACAGGTCACGGGCCCCAGGCTATTGGTGGTCGGCCCCTGACTGGCCAGGCGCAGCTGCCCGCGGATGACGTCGTACTTTGCGCCGGCCACAATTCCCCAGGAGTAGACCGTTTGTGTCTGGCCGAAAAGATCCGTGACCTGAAGCGGGTCCCCCGCCGCCGTCTGGTTCACCAGGACGGTGATCGTATCGTTGAAGTTGTCGGCCACCAGCAGGTCCGGCTTGCCGTCGCCGTTGCAGTCCCCTGCCCCGATTGAAATCGGCAGGTCGCGCGTGCCGTAGTCCCCTGCCTTGGTGAAATGGCCGAACCCGTCGCCCAGCAGGAGCGACACGTTGTTGGCGTTCGTGTTGGTGGTCGCGGCGTCGAGCTTGCCGTCCAGGTTGAAATCGGCCACGGCAATCGACGTCGGGGCCTGCCCTGCCGGGCTGTCGATGGAGGGGAAGCTGAAGACGCCGCCACCGTCGCCGAGAAGGGCGCTGATGCTGTTCGAGCCGCTGTTGGCGACCAGCAGGTCGAGAAACCCGTCGCCGTTCAGATCGGCGTTGACGACGCCCCGCGGCGACAGTCCGACCGGGAAGGTCGCGGGGATGTCCAGCACGCCGCCGAGACCGTCCGACTTGGCGATGGCGATGATGTCGGTCGGGTCGCCGCTCGGGACCGGGCTGGAGGTGATCGCGTAGTCCTCGTCGGCGTCCAGGTTGTAGGCGCCCATCGCCACCCCCTGGGGAGTGGCAGTCACCGACGGCGTGCAGAGGGAGAGCAAGCCGAACACCGGAGACGAGACTCCCGTTCCGAGCCGGGTGCACAGCTCGCCGGCGGTCTCGCAGATCATGCCGATGTCTCGGCGGCCGTCGCCGTTCACGTCCCCCACCGAGACCGATATCGGGTCGGGGCATCCGACCGCGTTGCCGTTGGTGACCGCGAAATTGCCCGCGCAGTTGCCCAGCATGATGGAAAACGACCCGTCCCCGTTATTGACGGTCAGGAGGTCGGGGCAGCTGTCCGCGTTGAAATGGGTGGCCACGATGTTGATTGGCGTGATGCCGGTGTTGTTCGCGGAGGTGACGGACGTGAAGCCGCACAGGCCGTCGCCGTTCACCACGCTGATGTTGTTGGTCTGCTCGTTGGCCGAGATGACGTCCACCTTGCTGTCATTGTTGAAATCACCGACGACCACCGACGCCGGGAACGAGCCGAACGGCAGAGGGATGCGTCCCGGAATCAGGAAGGTCGCCGTGCCGATGCTCGGCACGAGCGACACGGTGTTCCCCGTATTGTTCGCGGTGACCAGGTCGAGATTGCCGTCCCGGTTGAAGTCTCCCGTCGCCGCCCAGTTCGGCGCCGGCCCGACGAAGAGCGTATTCAGCAGGGTGAACCCGCCGGCGCCGTTGCCGGTCATCAGGGCCACCTGACCCTCCTGCGATACCTTGCCGAGGGTCACGATCAGATCGATCCGACCGTCCTTGTTGAGATCGGCGACCGCGATGCCTCTCGGCCCGAAGCCCGGAGACAGTGTCGAAGGCGACCCGAAGGAGCCGCTGGTCGACTGCAAGAAGACCGACACATTGTCCCCGGCCTGGTTGGCGACGGCGATGTCGGGCCGGGTGTCGTTGTTGAAGTCGGCGGTGACCATGGCGACCGGTCCGGTCCCCGTCGTCAGCGTGGTGTTCAGGGTGAACAGGCCCGTGCCGTCCCCGCGGAGGATGCGGAGGGTGTTCGTGGTGTTGCTGACTACCAGCAGGTCGCGCTTCGCATCGGCATTGAGATCGATCGTGAGGATCTGCTTCGACGAGGCGGCGATCGCGAAAGTCTGCCGGCTGGTCGGGAACCGGCCGAGGCCGTCCCCGAGGAGGATCTGCACGTTGTTCTGCGCCGAATTCAGGATGGCCACGTCGGGCTTGGCGTCGCCGTTGAAGTCCCCCACCGCCAGGCTGGCCGGCGTCCCGACGATCAAGGTGGACAGCTTGGCCCCGAACCCGCCCGTCCCATTGCCGAGGTGGACGGTGATCTCCTGGCTGCGCAGGTCGGCAACCACCAGGTCCGGCTTGCCGTCGCTGTTGACGTCCGTGTAGACGAGCGCCGACGGCAGGGACCCCGAAACGATGGAGCTGACCTTGCGAAGCCTGCCGTCGCCGAACCCCTTCAGAAGAGCGATGTCCCCGTTCCCGTCCGTCTGCTGATTCACCGTGATCAGGTCGAGGAACCCGTCGGCGTCATAGTCGGTGGCGACCACCCCCACAGGATGATCCCCGACGACATAGTCCTGGCGTGTCTTCAAGGAGGATTGCGCCAGGAGGGGGGAAGTGATGAACAGGACCAGAAGGCAGGACAGTAGAGCCGATCTGCATCTCATGCGGCGCCTCAGAAAGCAAACCCCGGTCCCGCCCATCTTCGGCGCGGGACCGGGGTCCATCTTATACCAGAATACTACTGCCTGGCCGCCGGCCCGAAGACCTCTACGGTCCCGTTCAGTCGCAGCATCTCAATGAAGATGTTGTGGCCGCTCTTGTGCTTCGGGACGATGAAGCTGTACTGGTGCGAGTCGCCCGTGATGCACGGCTCGCAGCGGATCAGGGCCATGTTCTGCTGGATCCTGACCCCCTTGGCGTCGATGACCACCACGTTGAACCCGATCAGATCCACCTCGTGCGAAGTACTCCAGGCAGCGGTCCCGGAGCCCTTGCCCACCGTGCTGGTGAACGTGATCGTCGGGTTCTCCACCCGCTGGAAACAGGCCTCGGGGTTCTGGTCGGCGTTCGGAATGGTCGGGCAGTTGTCGCACGCGTTCCCGACGCGATCAAAGTCACCATCGTCCTGCGTCGGATTGGGAATCGTCGGACAATTGTCACACGCGTCGCCGATCATGTCGCCGTCGCCGTCCGCCTGACCCGGGTTCGAATCGGTCGGGCAGTTGTCGCAGACGTCGCCGGCGCCGTCTCCGTCCCCGTCGGCCTGGTCGGCATTGTTCGAGGCCCTGCAGTTGTCGCACGCGTCGCCCACACCGTCAGCGTCGGCGTCGGCCTGGTTGTCGTTGGCGGTGCCACGGCAGTTGTCGCACACATCTCCGTTGCTGTCGCTGTCCGCATTCGCCTGGTCGGCGTTCGGGATGGTCTTGCAGTTGTCGCACGCATCCCCGTCGCCGTCGCCGTCGAGGTCTTCCTGGCCTCGGTTCGCGGCGCCAGGACAGTTGTCGCAGACGTCGCCGATCGTGTCGTTGTCAATGTCTTCCTGGCCGTGGTTCGGGGTGAACTTGCAGTTGTCGGTCGAGTCGGGCACGCCGTCGCCATCGGTGTCCGCCGTACCGAGGGTCGTGTGGCCGGAAACCACGGGTCCCGGGGCACCGCCGACGACGAGACCCATCGCCAGATAGGTGCACATGCCGCTCTCCGGGTGGAACGGGACGACCAGCGTCGCCGACCGCGCGGCCGCAGGGTACCGGGGGACGACTTCAGTCCAGCCACCGACCGCACCGGAGGTCGGAGGCGCGGCGCAGTCACCCTCCTGATAATAGACTGCGTATCCTTCGAGGATCGACCGGCGGCCACCGCCCGGGCAGGTCCCGGCGAGGTTCAGCTCGCAGTCGTCACGCGTGGCCGCTTCGTCCCACCGGATGTTCACGGTCGCGTCGCCGGTACCCGTGGTAGACGAAACGATGCGGGGCGATGGGATGAGGGAAGCGCCGATGCTGATCGGCAGGCCGTTCGGGCCAATCGGATTGGCCAGATCGAAGACGTAGGCCTGGAAGTTGAAGCTGAATCCGACAGCCTCCAGGACATAGCGGCCCGCATGCATGGCCGTACCTTCCCCGGAGCTCGCCGTGACGAATGCCACTACCGGGGCGTCGCCGTCGACGGACACGTTGGGGCAGCCGATCACGCCCTCGCCGGAAAAATTCCCGTTGACCGTGACAATGCCGTCATCCGGTAAGAGCGCGCTGGTCTGGCACGGGCCACCAGTCGTGACGTCCGCGGCGGAGGGGCACAGAAACGCCGCGCTTCCGCTCGTGACGGCCGGATCGGTCAGGACGAAAAAGCGACCGGAAAGGCTCGCCTCGGGCAACCCCGTCCAGGTCGTGTCGAGCAGATGCGCCGCGGGCAGGGAGAAGTTGCACTGCGCGTGGGCTGCCGGGGCGACCAGGAGCGCGACTGCGACCGCTCCGATGGCGACCAGAGATTTGAGGAATGTCTTCATTGAGATTTCCCCCATGGAGATTATTGAGCGTTGATTCCCTGATAAGGTACGATGACTTTCACAGACCGAGCCCGGTCGACCGACTGCCTGCGGTGCAGAGTAAATAGAGACCTCACCCTGCCTCCCTAGATACCCCGAAATACCACGATGTCAAGGACAAATTCCCAATCCTATCTACCTCATACGGGACCATCCCGTTCAGTTCTTTCGCAACTCCTGAGTCTCGGGGATATCCAATCCACCATTAACCGCGACCAGGGAGATAACGACAGAAACCCCGGCTCGGCCCTTTCGGGGCCGAGCCGGGGTCGAAAACGCTTGACTCTCGAGTCTGCTATTGCCGGACGGCCGGCCCGAAGACCTGCACGGTCCCGTTGAGCCGCAGCATCTCGATGTAGATGTTGGTACCGCTCTTGTGCTTCGGGATGATGAAGCTGTACGAGTGGCCGACACCCGTGACGCACTCCTCGCAGCGGATCGGGCCCACGTTCTGCTGGGTCCTCGTCCCCTTGGAGTCGATCTTCACGACGTTGAATCCGATGATGTCCACCTCTGTCGAGGTCACCCAGAAGACCGTGCCGGATCCCTTCCCCAGCGGGCTGCTGAAGCTGATGAAGATCTGCTCAGCCCGCTGCTCGCAGACCGCCGGGTTCTGGTCGGCGTTCGGGATGGTCGGGCAGTTGTCGCACGCGTCCCCCACCCGGTCGAAGTCCTGGTCCACCTGCGTCGGATTTGGAACGGTCGGGCAGTTGTCGCACAGGTTCCCGAGCCGGTCACCGTCCGTGTCGGCCTGGTTGGCGTTCGGCGCGGCCGGACAGTTGTCGCAGATGTCCCCCACCAGGTCCGCGTCACCGTCGGCCTGGCTGGGATTGGCGGCATCCGGACAGTTGTCGCAGGCATTGCCGCGGCCGTCGGCGTCGTTGTCCGTCTGGGAATCGTTGGGGACCGCGATGCAGTTGTCGCACACGTCGCCGCGGCTGTCGCCGTCCGCATTCGCCTGGTTCGCGTTGGCGGTGCTCGGACAATTGTCGCAGACATCCCCCTTGGTGTCGTTGTCGGCATCGATCTGGGAAGGATTCTGCAGCCCCGGACAATTGTCGCAGGCGTCGCCGACGCCGTCCGGCCCTCCCAGGTCGGTGTCGGCCTGGTTCGCGTTCACGACGAACGGGCAGTTATCGAAGGAGTCCGCCACGCCGTCGCCGTCCGTGTCGAGTATGCCGAGCGTGGTGTGGGTCGAGACCGCCCTACCCGGGGCTCCTCCGACCAAGAGACCCATCGCCAGGTAGGTGCAGTTGGCGCCGCTGGGATCGAAGGGAACCGTGACTGTGGCGGAAGTCGCCGACGCTCCGTACCGGGCCACCTCGGTCCAGCCGTTGGTTACGACGCTCGAAGTCGGCGGAGCACTGCAGGAAGACACCTGGGAGTAGACGGCATAACCCTCGAGGATGGAACGGGTTCCCCCCGAAGGACAGGTCCCGGCCAGGTTGAGAAGGCAGTCGTCCCGTGTGTTGGCCCTGTCCCATTGAATGTTGACGCTCGCCGTCGAGGAGCCCGGGACCGAAGAGAGGATGCGCGGCGACGGGATGCGCGAGCTGCCCAGGTTAATCGGCAGGCCGTTCGGACCGATCGGATTCGCCAGATCGAAGACATAGGCCTGGAAGTTGAAGCTGAATCCGACGCTGACCAGCACGTAGCGACCCTCGTGCATGGGCGTCCCTTCCGAGGCGATCGCCGTTACGAACGCCACAACCGGGGAGTCGCCATCAATCGCCACGTTCGGACAGCCAACGACGCCCTCTCCGGCGAAGTTGCCGTTGGCGGTGACGATGCCGTCGTCCGGAAGGCCGGCGCTGCTCTGGCAGAACCCGCCGGACACGAATTGGTCGGAGGAGGCGCACAAGAACGCCGACGTGCCGTTGTTGATGGCCGGATTGGTAAGAATAAAGAACCGGCTGGAAATGTTCGCCTCGGGCAGCCCCGTCCAGGTGGTGTCGAGGTAGTGGATCGCAGGAAGGCTGAAGGTGCACTGCGCGTAGGCTGCCGGCGTGAGCAGCACAAGGAACGCGACCGCTCCAACACCCACCAGGGATTTGAGAAGGGTCTTCACCGAATTCCCCCATGTCGAAATGGAAGCGTTGATTGATGGCAACGGGCACAGATCAACCGAGATCTCGCCCCTGGCCTCTACATACCTCGAATCCCCGTGATGTCAAGTCCAAAATCCCGTTCACCTTGCCCCTGGAGGCCGGTTCATCAAGGCTTTCGCGGAAAGAGGCGATCCCGCAGTTTTCCGCGAGCCGACATGCAGTGGCGCCTGATCGTAACCTGGGACAGGCTGAGCACTCTGCCGATTTCATCTGTCGGCATGGCATGCAGGTCCCTGAGAACAAAGACGATCCTCTCCTGGCGCGTCAGGCATCCGATTTCGGCGACAAGCTTGTTCACCAGGTCCGCGTTCTCCAGCCGTGTGGCCATCGGCTCGGCGCCATCGGCGATCTCCTGCCTTCCGTCCCGCACGACCTCCTCGAGCGAGACGATTTCCGCCGGCCGGTTGATGCGCAAATGGTCATAAATTGTATTGATGGCGATGCGGTAGAGCCACTTAAAGAATGACTCCCCGGAGCGAAACCGTCCGATGTAGCGAAAGACTTTGACGAAGGAGTCCTGACAGGCGTCGAGTGCGTCCTCGCGAGACAGTCCCATCTGGATCCCGATGCCGATGATCCGGCGCTCATACAGATGCATCAGTCCGGCGAACGCGTCGGCGTCACCCGCCTTGGCGCGCACCACCAGGGCGGTGACCTCGCCCGGCTCCCCCCGCGCCGAACCGGACGGGACCCCTACCTCGCTCATGCTGCGCGGCCTCGTAACGTCCATGAAGGAACGGAACTCCTAGAAGGGACTGAGGTTTCCCTGGTTGTCCACGGCGATCACGCTAAAATAGGACGGATCGCTCAATCCCGTCAGATCCAAATCTACCGAAAGAACCTGGACGTTGTCGCGGAAAATCGTCGAGGAATTGAGCGAGGCCCTTGCAGCAGGGGTGGCGGACCGGTGGATCTGGTAGTGGTGGATGAGGGTCGGGTTGCCGAGGAGGTCGGTCGTGATGGCCGGCCAAGTGAGCCGGACGACCAGCGGGCTGGCGCTGACCAGCGAAATCTGGAGCGGGTTGATGCCGTTCGGCAGCTCGCGTCCGGCCCCCGACTCGAACCCGTTCGTGTCGGTCGCCGTCACGACATAGAACTTGTTGCCCGGCGAGATGGCCGCACCCGTGTGCGTGAACGTCGTACTCGTCGCTCCCATAAGGGTGCCGATCCGATTGATGGCCGATTTTACAGCGTTTGGAGTGGGCGCAGCATAGATATCGTAACGCGCCACGGTCGTGGCCCTGCCGTAGATGTCGAGGGTCGGCTGGCTCCAGGTCAAGACCAGATCCTGGCCGGAACGGGTTACCTTCAGGTCGGTGATGGAGCTGGGCGGGGCGATCCCCTGGATCGTGTGCGGAACTCCGAAGACCGGCGTCGACTGTGTACTCTCCTGCCCCGACGTGTTCGTGGCGCTGATGACAAAGACGTAGCGGATGCCGTCCTGCAATCCGACCAGCAGCGAGGAGGTCACCGCCGGCCCGAACGTCAGTTGCGTGGGGTACTGCCCCTCGGTCGTGCCATAGAAAATACGATAACTCTTGAGGTCACTCTCGCTGTTCGCCCGCCACGACAAGAGGAGTGTTCCGCCCGTGCCTGCATCAACGGCCGCCAGGCCGGTCGGGACAGCGGGAGGGTTTGGATTGATCGGCCGGGCCAGGACGCATTCCGGACCGGCGTCGCAGTCGCTGTTGTCGTTGGAGGCTCCCCCCCAGAATCCTTCCGAGTCGAGCGAGACGGCGTAGTAGTAGTAGGTCGTGGCATTGATCACCGTGCGATCAACGCATGAGGTCGTCGTCACCGGATCACAAGCGACCGTGGAGTATGGTCCGCCCGCCGCGGTGGCCCGCAGGATGCGGTAGCCTGCCACCGGCCCCGGGGCAGCCGTCCAGTCCAGCGCCACCTCTCCGTTGCCCGCGGAGGCGGACAGGCCAGAGGGCGCCGTGGGCGCCGGGGTGGCGATGAGAGTCGCCGGGTCGCCGAGGAATGTGTAAGACTGCGAGTCGACGATCAGATTCTGGCTCCACAGGGATGTCCTCAACGCCATCGCCCCCGCCGAGAGCAGCCGGTCACGTCCGATTCCCAACAGGGATCTGAACAGGGTCGGCGTCGCGACATCTCCCACGAACGTGTTCGACAGGCCCGAGGGGGCGAGCGTCGCGATGGCGCCGCCGTTGGCGTTGTTGGTCATCGCCTCCCCGATCGCCCCCACCGCGCTCAGGTAGTGAAAGCCGCCGGCCAGGCAGTTGATGTTCAACATGAAGGGGATCGGCGCGCCATTGGTCAGGTCATGGGCATCCTGCGTCGTGAAGAAAGTCGTCTGCGGCTTTCCCCCCCAGGTCTCGAACGATCCGTGTCCGACATACGACAGGACCGCCGCCCCCGACTGAAGCTCGTTCACGAGCGCGTTCTTGAATGCCGCGGCGTTCAGGTTCCAGGGCGAACGGGCGAGGTAGAGCGGCGGGGAAGGAACGCTGTACGGCGCGGTCGAGAAATCGGCGGACGTCAGGTTGTCCTGCACCGCTTCGAAATCCGCGGTCTCGAGCGAGTCCTTGCCGTCCCCGGCCAGGAGCACGGCGCGCCCTTTCCACGTACCGGCCGGCGGCGACTGTTCGTACGTCCTGATCTTGTCGAAGACCTCGGCCGCGGCCTGGGGCGTCCTGGTGCTGATCCGCCCGAGGTAGATGTCGGCGATCTGATCGGCGCCGCGGAACGAGGCCAGCCAGTTGTCGCTGCTGTAGTAGCCCAGGATGGAGTTCTTCTGGAACAGCATCATCGTCGGAACCTGATCGACCCAGTCAGCGTCCTGCAGCGTGTCCTTGTAATCGGGGGTGGCGTCCCCCACGATGAGAACGAACGACGGCGGCCGCGCCGTGCCGCCCGGCCCCCTCCAGTTATCGAAGGCGTAGGACAGGAAGGCGCGGATGCTCGTGACGCTCCTGAGACCGAACGCGAACTCGTCGTAGATCTGGTCGACGTAGACGATCTTCGAGGTGAGCCCCTGGCTCTGGAACCTGTACGCGAGCAGGTTGTCGAGCGCGCCGCCCTGGGCATCGTCGATGGTGCTGCGCGCGGCGATCACCACGATGTCGGCGGCGTTCGCCGGGTTCGTGAGGACCGGATCGGCGGCGCGCGCGATGCCGTCGGGCAGCCGTCCTCCCGCCGGACCCGCCACGATGAAGGACCGCGTCGCCGGGGCGCCGGAGGACGTGTCGAGCGGCACGTCGAAGGTCAGCGTCGTCGGCGCCCCGCCGGCCTGCGCCTCGGTGATCCGGGAGGGGTCGGCCTCGAGGCTGCCCGTGAGCGTGCGCGAGACCTCGAAAATCGTCGCGGTTGAACCGCTGAATCCGGACACCTGGAACCGCGTCGCCTGGTTCGGGTAGGAGAACGGGAGCACGTCCCCGGTCGACGCGAAGGTGCGCCGGTAGCGGATCGTCACGCTGTCGAGGTACTGCTTGTCGAGTGTGACGCCGGCCTGTCCGGGCGCGCTGAAGTGGACCGTCGTCGGGTTGGTCAGGACCGACTGCGCCTCGTCTAACCTGTCCGACAGGATGGTCTCTCCGTCCCCCCAGATGTCGTCCTTCCCTCCTCCCGTGTCGTTGTTCACCCAGACGCGCGTGCGGTGATCGAGACTGACGGTGGAGACGTCGGATCCGCCACGCACCCGGAACGTCAGGGTCGCGGTCGCCGGGACCGCCGCCATCCCGGGAAGCGGGATGCTGATGTCGCGGGTCGCCTGCGTGCTTCCGGCGAGGAGGGAGGGCACCGAGAAGAACGGGTCGTTGTCCTCGAGCGGCAGGTAGAGGTTGTTCTCGTCCCACACCGCCTGGTCCTCGAAGTGGGGCGCGATCGGAGGGCTCTGGGTGGTCGGCGCGCCGCTCACCGAGGGAATCCGCCTGCGGGGTTCGGCGGGGTCCTTCGCCTCCAGCCAGTAGACCTGGGTGTCGGTGAAATCGTTCGCCTGGAAGATGGTCGGGAGGTTCGGGAGGGCGGCGAGCTCCCGCTTCGGCTGACCGTAGAACTCGAGCACGTCTCCCGCGTCGAAGCTGTTGTCCGCCTCACCTGGATTGCCGAAGGCGTCGCGGATCAGGATCGGCACCTCGACCCCTTCGGCGCTCAGCATCAGCCCTTTCGGGTTGGCCGTGACCATCTCCGGGGCGTGGAGCATCAAGTAGGATTGGCTGAGCCGGTAGATTCCCGGCCGTGACACCGACAATTTGTAGCGCACGGCCCCCGTCGCCGCCGCCGGCGCCGATTCGATCGTCCCGGCGGTCGACGCCGCCGTGGTGTCCGGGGCTGCCGTCGCGTCCGGGGCCGCTTCACCGCGCCGGACGCGGTACAGCTTCCCCTGCTCGTAGTTCACCAGGCTGTCGCGGTAGGTGTTCTCGAACAGCGGATCGGGCTCGAAGGGCCCGCCGCCGGATGGGACGGAACCGTCCGGCAGGTCGAAGACCACGTCCGCCTCCAACTCGCGCACCAGCCGGGCCTGGCCCCGCACGGGGTTGTAGAGGACCGGCGAGAAGAGGACCTCCACGTAGCGCTGCTCCCGCAGGTATCCGATGCTTCCCAGCCGGACCACCGCGGCGGGGAAGTCCTCGTCCCGCCCGTCGACCTCCGCGTCGGCCGTGAAGTCGTCCTCGTAGTCCTGCAGGGCCGCATCGTTTCTGTCGTGTCCCTGGCCGCGGTCCTTCCGGCCGACGCCACGCGGCCGCTCCAGCCGCTCCGGCACCCGGACGCGCGGCGCCGGGGCGACGTCCAGGGCGCCGAGCAGCTCCGACGGGGCCGACAGGACCCTCAGCTCCGGGACGCTCCCTTCGGGGATCGCCACCATCAGGACCTTGATCGGCAGCATCGGCTGACCGGGGAGGCTCGCCGTTCCGAATCCGGGCAGCCGCGGCACGACGCGGCGGCCCTGGTCGGCCGGCTCCAGGACCGGTTGCCCCGCCTTCAGGCGCAGATGGGCGCTCCCCTGGTGCAGCGATGGGGCGCCGCTGCCCGGAGCCATGACGAGGGCGCTCAGGGCGCCGATGATGAGGATTCGGAGGATATGTGACGAGCGCATGGCCCGCCGGGTCGGGACCCGGCGATCACCTCTTCTGGGAGGCGCAGCGTGATGTGGAGCCTCTCACATGCTGCACTTGCTGAGGATTCCCCCGGCATCCTCGAGCGTTTCTCCCGTCTTCTCTTTCCAGGCTTCGTAGGCCTGCTTCCTGTATTCGGCGTTCTTGGCGGCCTGCGGGTAGTAGGCCTTCGGGTCGCCGGCTTGAAGATCCGCCACTCCCAGGCAGAAATTGCAGAAGCCGCCGGACTGTCCTTCGTGATGCATGTCCCGGAGCTTGTCGGCCATCTCCACCGCGGTCTGGCGCACCTCCATCAGGACCGGCGACGTGTGCCAGATCTCCTTGAGGGACGCGACGTCTTTTATGTTGGCCACCTTGCGGCGCCACTGCACGCAGGGATAGATGCTGCCGTACGGATCGATGGCGAACGACGATCGGCCCGTGCCGCACACCGCCTCGCCCGGCGCATCCGAGCGCGGGGACGGCACCGGCTCCATGCGCGCCGCCGCGTAGGCGGGATCCGACCAGTAGGACTTCAGGAACTCGTCGCTGGCCATGAGGGAGAGCGGGTCCTTGTCGCCGTCGTCGCGCGGCGTGATCACCGGGTCGAAGATGATGACCACCCCCAGCTCCCGGGCCAGCCGGTGCAGGTCGAGCACCTCGGCCTGGTTGTCCCGGGTGATCGGGCATTTGAGGTTCACCTTGATCCCCTGAGCGCGCAGGTGCTTCACCGCGTTGACCACGCGCTGCAGCGACCCGGGGACGCAGGTCAGCTTGTCGTGCGTCTCGGGCTTCGCGCCGTGGATGCTGATCTCCATCTCGATCGGGTTGGCGACGTCCTTGATCCTCTTCGCCATCGCCTCGTCGATCAGGTAGGCGTTGGTGTAGATGCGCAGCGCGAAGCCGAGCTCGCGCGCCCGCGCGGCGATCTCGAAGAAGTCCTTGCGCACCAGGGGCTCGCCCCCCGTCAGCGTCAGGTAGAGGATGTTGAAGTCGGCCAGTTTCTGCAGGGCGTCGAAGACCTCCCGGGTGGTCATCTCCTTCTGGCCGGTCGGGCAGTTGTAGCAGAAGGAGCAGGCGTGGTTGCACACGAAGGTCAGCTCGAACAGCGCCGACATCGGCACGGCGCGATTCCAGTTGCGGATCGTGATCTCCTGCAGCGCGTTCGCCATCTCAGCTCACCATTCCGTGTTCCCGCAGATCGCCGAGAAACGTCAGGATGTCCCGGCGCGCCACGTCCGGGGCCACGTCGTAGCCTTCGAGGACCGTTTCCAGGGCCGACTCGACGATCTGGCCCACCGTCCGCCTGCCGTCGATCTTATCCCAGATGACGCTGCCGATCGCATTGATCACCTTCACCTCGGCCCGGTCCGGCATGACGACGGTCGCCTGGCCGTCGTAGACGCGATACGCCGCGCTCGGGTTCCTCGTCAGAACGGCCCCCTGATCCATGGTCCCCTACGGCTCCTCGACGACGTTCCAGAAATCGCCGTCCTTGCGGAAGTGCAGCCGCCAGACAGGCAGCGCCTCGAGCGCCCGTGCCACCACGTCGACCGCCCGCGCCGCCTGCCGCGTCTCCTGCATGACGAAGGGGAGGCTGCCGGCCACCTCCGCGACGGCCCGCGCGCCCGGCAGCATCTCGCGACGCACCTCGGCGCTCTGCACCAGCCGGTTCAACGACGCCACCGGGAACGACGCGCGCGTCTCCGGCATCCGATGGTGCGCCAGGCCGAACGGGATCCCGGCCGCTTCGTATCCCCCGCCGGTCCGGATCAGAAGCGTCAGGTCGTCGCTCAGGACCACGTCGTCCGGCGACAGGTCCGTCACCGTGGTCTTGCCGCTCCCCGAGGGCCCGAAGAAGACATAGGCCTTTCCCCCGCGCACGACGCCGGCGGCGTGCAGCAGGAAACCGTCCCGCTCGAGGATGAACGACGCCGTCACGACCCGCAGGAAGTTCTCCAGTCCGCGGTCGAACAGCGCCCCGTCGTCGCGGGTGAGCGCCAGCTCGGCACGATGGGCGGTCGCCTCGATGAAGCCGGCGAACTCGTACGACCAGAGCGTCAGCCTCGGGCCGCTCAGGCGGCTCTCGAGCCGGTAGGTCTCTCCGCCGGGGCCTCCGCGGAACTCCAGGAACCGGTCGACTCCCGCCTTCCGCAGCGAGACGCGGACATCCGGGTCCCCCGCCTCCAGGACCACGAAAGGACGGTACCGGGAGCCGAGCGCCTCCGCCTGATGCCCGGACAGGCCCTCGATCCCGATGACGATCGGGCCGATGGACAGGCTGACGGACCGGGGCCCGAAGGTCTCCGCGGGCAAGGTAAAGTACCCCTCGTCCGGCCGGAACTCGCCCCGTACGAGTGCGGGGCTGATTTCCACACCAGATGACATCACGTGGTCGCGAACCCCCAGGTTGGCGCCGACCCGATCGATGCAGATGGCTTCTAGGTCGGGCGAAATATACTCCGATCCCCCCCTCCTGTCCAAATCATTCTGCGTGTAAAAAGGCACACAGGGTGGCACTTCTCTCGCCTGGGCATGCCGATCCCGTAATCGTCCGGCCAGGAGTGTGTCCGAGGAGGGCCCCGGGGATCAGCGCTCCAGGACCTGGATCGGCTTCCCCGCCGGGACCTTCACCCCGGAGGATTTCGGAAGGTTGGTCGAGAAGAATCGGACGATGGCGTCGTCGTAGGTCTTCTTGTCTTCGGCGTACAGCCCCGTCACCACGGAGGCCTTCAGCTGCAGGAAGTTCTTGCCCCCCTGCGGCCCCTCCGGTATCGCCTCGTAGAGCGTCTTCTGCTCGCTGAAGCGATCGGGGGGATCGGCCGCGGCGATCAGGAGAATGTCCCGATCCGCCAGCCGGTTGAGCGCCCCCTCGAGCGTCGCCCCGGACGGGCGCAGGGAAAGAAGAGGCCTGCAGGCGGCCCTCAGCGCCGGCATCACGAAATGGAGCGCCGGAGGGACGCTGGCGCGCCCCAATCGGTCGACCTGGGTGGCCACGTCCGGGTAGATCGAATCGAGCGCGAGGGCCACGATCGCGGGGTTGTCGAGCGCCGCCCGTGCCCCCGCATACGCCCCCATGCCGATGCCCCACAGCCCGATCCGGCTGCTGTCGATGTCCGAGCGTGTCTTCAGGAAGTCGACAGCCGCCTGGATATCCCTGGTCTCGTCGATCCCCAGGGTTGCGCCCGATCCGGTCGAGGCGCCGTGACCGCGGAAATCGAACACCAGGAGCGGGTATCCGGACCGGTTCAGGGAGACCGCCGAGCCGAGCAGGCTCGACCGCGAACCTCCCAGGTCGTGACAAAGGATGATGACCGGGGCCTTCGGCACCCCCTTGACCAGCCAGCCGGACAGCACGATGCCATCGGAGGTGCGGAAGGTGACGTCCTCCGTCCGCAGCAGGAGATCGGCCGGGTCGATCGGCGTCGTCTGGCGCGCGGGGTGGGTCACTTTGTAGAGAAAGAACCCGGCCCCGCCGGCCCAGACGGCGACCACGATGAACAACAGGATGAGAATCTGGCCGGGTGCCGAAGACAAGAACGACGGGCCGTTCTTCGCCATCGGGGCGGGACTATAACATAGGCCGCTCACGGGCGTCAGGAGACTTCGCAGGGGCGCCGTCCAGATGAGACTTGATCCTCTCGGCGAGGCTTCTGCCCACGGCCTCGGCGATCGACTCGAGCGGCGCCTCCCGCACGCCCTGCACCGATCCGAAGCGTCGCAGGAGGAGCCGGGCGCGCCGCGGGCCGACCCCGTCGATGCCGGTCAGCTCGGTGGCCAGGGTCCGCCTGGAGCGCACCCGGCGATGATAGGTGACGGCGAAGCGGTGGGCCTCGTCCCGGATCCGCTGAACGAGGTGCAGGATCGGGGAGTCGTGCGGCAAGCGCACCGACTCGCTCCGCCCGTCGAGGAAGATTTCCTCTTCGCGCTTGGCGATCGCGGCGACCGGAAGGTGCCCGACGCCCAGCCGCTCCAGGACCGACGCGGCCGACGAGAGCTGTCCCTTGCCGCCGTCGATCAGGACCAGGTCGGGCAGGTCCTTCCCTTCCGCCAGGAGGCGGGCGTAGCGGCGGCCGACGACCTCGGCCATGGCGGCGAAGTCGTCGCTTCCCTCCACGGTCTTCACCTTGAAGCGGCGGCAGTCCGAGCGCTTCGGCCGCCCGGCCTCCCAGACCACCAGGGACGCTACCTGGTCGGTCCCCTGGACGTGCGAGATGTCGAAACACTCGATGCGGTGCGGCGGCTCGTCCAGGCCGAGCGCCTCCTGGAGCCCCTCGAGGATCTCGACGCCGTACGTGTGCGGCGCGCGGAACATCGCCTCGAAGGAGATCTTCGCGTTGCGCGCCGCCGTCTCGAGCAGGTGCCGTCGCGGGCCGCGCTGCGGCGCCAGGATGGCCACCCTCGATCCCTTCCGCGCCGAGAGCCATTCCTCCAGCACCGGCTTCGAGGCCGGCTCGAGCGGCACGCAGATGGTCTTCGGGATGTAGTCCACGCTCTCGAAATAACGGGCCAGGCAGGTGGCCAGGAACTCGGCGTCGTCCTCGCGGATCCCCTCGAACGAGAACTCGCGGCGCGCCTGCACGTGTCCCTCCCGCATCTGGAAGATCTGCACCGACGCCAGGTCGTTCTCGCGGTGGAAGGCGACGTAGTCCTCCTCCTCGAGCCCGACCGAGGCGATCCGCTGCTTCTCGGAGGAGGTCTCGAGGCTCTTCGCCAGGTCCCGGTAGTGCGCCGCGGCCTCGAAGTTTTCCTCGCCCGAGGCCGCGAGCATTCTTTCCTTAAGGCTCCTGAGCAAATCTTTGTTGCGGCCCTCCAGGAACAGGCGCGCGTCCTGCACCGCCTGGCGGTAGTCGTCGTCTTGGACCAGGCCGGCGCACGGTCCCAGGCACTGGTTCAGCTGGAACAGCAGGCAGGGGCGGGGGCGGGTCCCGTCCATGTCCTCCAGGTAGCAGGTGGCGACCTTGAAGTGGCGGGCGACCATCTGGATCGAGCGCCGCGCCGTCGAGGCCGGCACGTACGGCCCGAAATAGGCGTTGCCGTCCAGCCGCGCCCGGCGCACCAGGACGACGCGCGGGAAGCGCTCGGCGGTGGTCATCTTGAGATAGGGAAAATTCTTGTCGTCCCGCAGCCTGATGTTGAAGCGCGGGCGCTCCTTCTTGATGAGGTTGTTCTCGAGGATGAGCGCCTCGACCTCTGTGCGCGTGACGATGTACTCGAGATCGTGGATCTCGTCGAGGAGCGCGTCGGTCTTCGGCGCCTGCCCGGCCGAGGCGGCCTGGAAATAGGAACGGACGCGGCTCTTGAGCGACAGGGCCTTGCCGACGTAGACCACCCTCCCCCGCCGGTCGCGGTACAGGTAGACCCCCGGGGCATCCGGCAGGTCGTCCAGTTTCTGGCGTGCGGGCGTCTGCGGGTCCATGCGCCCGGCCTCAGGCGTTCGCCACGACGAGGATCTTCTTGAGATAGCGGACGCGGTCGCGCAGGGCCGCCGCCTCCTCGTAGCGCATCTTGTCGGCGGCGAGGCGCATCTTGGCCTGCAGGTGGGCGATCTCCGTCTCGATCTCTTCGGGGCGACGGGCCGTCTCGTCCCCCTTCTCCTCCTGGAGAGGCACGCGGAAGTAGTCGGCCTCGTAGACGCTGCCGAGCACCTCGTCGATCGCCTTGACGATTGACTCGGGGGTGATGCCGTTTTTCCTGTTGTACTCCTCCTGCAGGGCGCGGCGCCGGTTGGTCTCGTCGATCGCGGCGCGCATCGACTGTGTGATGACGTCGGCGTACATCAGGACCTTCCCCCGCACGTTCCGGGCGGCGCGGCCGCAGGTCTGGATGAGGGAGCCGGCCGACCGCAGGAACCCCTCCTTGTCGGCGTCCAGGATGGCGACCAGCGACACCTCCGGCAGGTCGAGCCCCTCGCGCAGCAGATTCACGCCGACCAGGACGTCGAAGTCCCCCTTGCGCAAATTTCTCAGGATGTGCACACGCTGCAGCGTGTCGATGTCCGAGTGCAGGTACTCGACGCGGACCCCCAGGTCGGCGTAGTAGCGCGTCAGCTCCTCGGCCATGCGCTTGGTGAGGGTGGTCACCAGGACCCGGTCCCCCGCCGCGACGCGCCGGCGCACCTCATGCAGCAGGTCGTCGACCTGTCGGCCGACCGGCCGCACCTCGATCTCGGGATCGATCAGACCGGTCGGGCGGATGATCTGCTCGACCACCTCCCCCTTCGCCTTCTCCAGCTCGTACGGCCCCGGCGTCGCCGAGACGTAGACCCGCTGGCCGACCCGCTCCTCGAACTCCTCGAAGCGCAGCGGGCGGTTGTCGAGCGCCGACGGCAGGCGGAAGCCGTACTCGACCAGCGTCTCCTTGCGCGAACGGTCCCCCCAGTACATCCCCCCCAGCTGCGGCACGCTGACGTGGCTCTCGTCGATGATCATCAGATGATCCTTGGGCAGGTAGTCGAGCAGGTTCGGCGGCGCCTCCCCCGGCCTCCGCCCGGTCAGGTGGCGCGAGTAGTTCTCGATGCCGGTGCAGTAGCCGACCTCCTTGATCATCTCCAGGTCGAACATGGTGCGCTGGTGCAGGCGCTGCGCTTCGAGGAGCTTTCCCTCCTTCTCGAGAACGGCCAGCCTCTCCTGCAACTCGATCTTGATGCTGTCCACCGCCTGGAGCAGCCGATCGCGCGGCGTGACGTAGTGCGAGTTCGGGTAGATCGGGATGCGCTGCAGCTTCTTCAAGACGGCGCCGCGGAACGGGTCGATCACGGCGATCGTCTCGATGGAGTCGCCGAACATCTCCACCCGGACGGCGACGTCGTCATAGGACGGGAAGATCTCGACGACGTCCCCGCGTACCCGGAACGTGCCGCGCTCGAGGTCGAACGTCGTCCGCTCGTACTGGATCTCGACCAGCTTGCGGAGCATCGCGTCCCGGTCGATCTCCATCCCCGGCTCGAGCAGGAGCATCATGCCGTGGTAGGCCTCGGGCGAGCCGAGACCGTAGATGCACGACACCGAGGCGACGATGACGACGTCGCGGCGCTCGAACAGGGACCGGGTCGCCGAGTGCCGCATCCGGTCGATCTCGTCGTTGATCGTCGCCTCTTTTTCGATGTACGTGTCGCTCTGGGGGACGTACGCCTCCGGCTGGTAGTAGTCGTAGTACGACACGAAGTACTCGACGGCGTTGTCGGGAAAGAAGCGCCGGAACTCCTGGTAGAGCTGCGCCGCCAGGGTCTTGTTGTGCGACAGGATGAGGGTCGGCCGCTCGACCGCCTCGATCACCTTGGCCATCGTGAAGGTCTTGCCGCTGCCGGTGATTCCGAGCAGGACCTGGTGCTGGCGCGGGGCCCTCAGCCCCTCGACCAGCTTCCGGATCGCCTCGGGCTGATCCCCCTTGGGCTGGAATTCCGTGACCAGCTTGAAGAGTCCTGTCGCCATGGGGCCTCATGCCGGCCCCCACGTCCCGGGACGAGCCCACGGGCGCTGCACGAAGGGGGGCGGGCGACCATAATGATAGGATATCCGCCTGCCGGAGACCGACGTGATCCGACGCGATGCCGTATCCCCTCCCCCCGTCGAGGCGTTCGACGCCTGGCCGCGCGCCGCCGGGTCGCGCGCGGCCCGCGTCGAGATCGCCGATGTCGCCGTGGAGTTCGAGGGGCTGCCGGATCCGCTGGCCGACCGGATGGCGGTGGCCTACGCGCCTTATTTGACCGCTCCGACCGGCGCGGGACGCCCCCTGCGGGTGCGCGCGCTCCAGGCGCCGATCGAGTACTTCGTTCCCCCGGGGTTCGCCCGGGGCTGGGAGGTCTACCGGATGCACACCGCCCTCGACGGCGGCGTCTTCCGGACGGTCTCGTACCGCCTCGCATCCTGGATCGACGTGAAGCACCGCCAGGGAGCGATCGCCCTCGCCTCCGGCGACCTCGACCCGGCGCCGCGCGCGCTGGAGAACTTTCTCAGGAGCGCCGTCGCCTGGCTCGCCATCGACATCGGGGGCTTTTTCCTGCACGGCGCGAGCATCGTGCGCGGCGGACGCTGCTACCTGTTCTACGGCCCATCGGGGGCCGGCAAGTCGACCCTGTCCGCCATGAACAGCGAGGGGGAGGTGATCAGCGACGACCTGACCCTGGTCCTGGGGCGTCCCGGGGGGATCGTCGCGGCCGGCGGCCCGTTCAGGGGAACGTACACCCGGGGGACGCCGCTGGTGGGCACCTTTCCGGTGGCCGGGTTCTACCGCCTGCGCAAGGACGCGCGCACGTTCCTGGCGCCGGACGACGGCGGCTGCTTCGCGGACCTGCTGGGCAACCTGCCGTTCGTGGTGGACCAGCTTCCCTCGCACTCCCATCTGATCGATCGCGTGCGCTCCCGCGTCGACGGCGCCCGCCTGCGCTATCTGCACTTCCGGAAGGATGAGAATTTCTGGCCGGCGGTGGACTCCGACATCAGAGGCGTCCCTTGAGCGCCCCCCCTGAACAGAAGGACCTCTGGCTCCACGAGCTTCACCTCAACGGATTCGTCATCTTTCCTGGCTTCCTGCCGATCGACCTGATCGAGTCCATGCACGAGCAGTTCCAGCCGATCTATCGGGGGGAGCTGGCCCGCCTCCAGGCCGGCGACACCTCGTCGCTGCGCGGGCGAAACCGGATGAGCTTCGACATCAAGGTGTATGTCGAGAAGCTGAAAGGGCCCCTCGACGACGACCGGTTCCGCCGCAACCCGGTCATCGAGGATCTGGTGGACGCGGTGCTGGGAAAATGGCGCTACGGCGTCACCAAGGCCGAATGTCCGTTCAAGGACGCGGACACCATGGCCTGGCACCCGGACGTTCCCAACGATCGTCCCGGCGATCGCCATGAGCCGGTGAAGCCCACCCGGCTGACGTTCAACGTGCCTCTCGTGGACGTGACCGATTCGAACGGACCGATGGAGGTCATTCCGGGTTCCCATCGCCTGCACCACTTCGGCGTCCAGGACTACATCTACCGGCTGCCGCGCGTCCACTCCGTCAAGATCCTGATGCGCCGGGGGGACGCGATGCTCCGGGACGGGAACCTCCTGCACCGCGGCTCCCCGAATCTCGCCGACGAGCCGCGCATCCTGCTGGACCAGACCTATCGCGCCCTCGACGACTGATCCGGCGGGTGGCGGTGGAGATCGCGGCCTTCATGGCCGAAAATCGGAGGCGACGAACCACGCCCCCTCCTTCCGGCAGGACCGGAAGCCGGCCTCCCGGACCTCCGCGTGGACCCGTGCCTGGCTGAACATGTGGCTGTAAGACTTGCCGATCGTTCCGTCCGGACGCAGGAACCAGGTGAACCAGTCTCCGAACTCGTAGCTGCGGCGTCGGCCTGCATGGCGGATCCACGCCATCGTGGCCTGCAGGAGCTGGGATGGGGAGGCCATGAGATGGGCGCTGAAGACGACCGAGCCTCCCTCGTCGAGGTGCCGACCGAGGCGCTCGAGGCTCAGCACCCGGCGCGCCCGGCCCCGCACGAACGAATAGACCAGCGGGGTCACGTAGATTCCCCCGAACGTCGCACCCTTCCGATCCAGCTCGGCCATGTCCGCTTCGAAGAGGTCGGCGCTCACGCCGGAGTCACGGACGTTGCGAACCGAGGCGCGGACCATTTCCGGAAGGAAATCAAAGCCGCTGACGCGGTATCCCAGTCGTGCCAGGTGAATGACCTCTCCGCCCGCCCCGCTCCCGGCCACGAGAACCAGGCCTCCGGCCGGAAAGGTGCGTTCGAGGAGCCCCTGCAGCTCCTCGCCCAGAGGGAATCGGAGCATGTCCGAGTAGGAGTCGACCTGGGAGGCGTACTTGTCCTGGACGGATGCCGCCGCTCCCGTGCCGAAATCGGGCGCTTCGAGGGCCTTGCGAATCCAGTAGTGGAGCCCCGCAGCACGCGACCAGAGCGGATAGGCCAGCGCCAGTGCCGGGCCCAACCCCCTGCCCGCCCCGAACCCTTCCGCGATGACACCCCGGACACGGTCCGCCGCCACCCGGCCCCGCGCTCCCGGAACGGCGTCCAGGCCGGTGATCCAGCCGCCCTCCCGATCGCTCGCCAGGAGCCTGCGGATATCTCCCCATCGGTCGACCTCGCAGAGAGCCAGGTCGCCGACGCGCGGCGCGCGGCGGGCATCGATCGTGACGCGCGCGCCGTCCCGGATCCACGGCTCGTGAGCAAACCCTCTCACGATCAGGTCCAGGCGTCCGCTCTTCTTCAGGAGAACATTCAAGGTTCCGCACGGGACGAGAAGTCCGTCGGGGACCAGAAGAACCGCCCGCGGGCAGGCCTGGCCCCACGGCGAAGGAATCCCGCTAGCGGACATCGGGATAGCGGGCCTTCAGTCGAGAGGGGTCGGCCCCGAAGGCGTGACGCACCTTGAGCCAGGCAAAGCGTGCGGCCGTCCGCACGATTCCCCCCTGGCGCAGGCGCCGCGCCGAGGTCGAGACCGCCATGGGCAGGGTGACCACCCTGCCTCTCTTCCGCAGGCGCCGCGAAAGCTCGAGGTCCTCGAACAGCGGCTCGCGCGTGAACCCGCCGATCGCCTCGAAGACAGATCGGCGCGCGAAGATCGCCTGGTCGCCGTAATGGATGCCCCGCAGAAGCGATCGGGCGGTTGCGTACAGGGAGATGACTCGCAGGACGGGCCCCGCGTCCGAAAAGGAATGCCTGAAGCCCCCCCCGATCACTTCGGGGTCGGAGAGCGCCCGGAGGATCGCCCGAGTGGCGCCGGAACCGAGCTGCGTGTCGGCGTGCAGGAAGACCAGCGCGTCGCCTTTAGCCACGCCTGCCCCGGCGTTCATCTGCTCTCCCCGGCCCGGCCGCGGGCAGGCGACGACTTGCGCCGACCGCTGGCCGTGGGGCCAGTCCCGGGTCATCTCCTGGAACAGGGGGATGGTACCGTCCCGGCTCCCCCCGTCCGCCAGGATGACCTCAAACGGCGGATCGGCCTCCTGCCTTTCGAGGCTCCGGAGCGTGCCCGGCAGGGCTTCGGCCTCATTTAATGCCGGGATGACCATCGACAGGCGGACGACCGGAACCGGCGCGTGTATAATCATTTGGGCCGCCCTTCCGGCGGCGCGAGGGCCCTTGACGACCGACACCCCCAACTCCCAATCGTTCGGACGCGTGCGGCCACCCGCTTCGCCGCCTCCTGTGGCACCGCCACCGGGCGGCCCGTCATTCGGTTCCCCCTCCGAGCCCCCACCCCCGCGCCGGCCGTTCTGGCGGAAACCGAGAAACCTCGCCCTCCTGGCGCTGGGCGCCATCGTCCTCGCGGTCGGTCTGGGATCGGTCGTCGGCTACGCCCTGACGTTCGACATTCCCGAGGTGAAGCACCTGCAGGACTGGAAACCGCCGGTCGTCACCACCATCTACGGGGCGGACGGGCAGGTGCTGTTCCAGTTCGGGGCCGAGAAGCGCATCGTGGTCCCCCTGGACCAGATCTCCAAGTCGTTCATCGACGCCCTGGTGGCGACCGAGGACTCGAACTTCTACGAGCATGTCGGCGTCGACCCCTGGGGCATCGCCCGGGCGATCATAACGGACATCGTCCGCTTCAAGAAGGCGCAGGGGGGGAGCACGCTGACGCAGCAGCTGGCGCGTTCGCTCTTTCTGAAGACGGAAAAGACGATGCGCCGCAAGCTCCAGGAGATGGTCCTGGCGCTGCAGATCGAGAAGGCGTTCACCAAGCAGGAGATTCTCGCGTTCTATTGCAACCAGGTGTACATGGGGCACGGGCGCTACGGCGTCGAGGCGGCCTCGCAGTATTACTACGGCAAGCCGGCCAAGGAGATGAACCTGCCGGAAGCGGCCCTTCTGGCCGGCCTGGTGCAGCGCCCGGAAGCCTACTCGCCGTTCCGCTCTCCCGAGCGGGCGCGGGCACGCCGGGACCACGTCCTCGGGCGGATGGCCCGGGAGGGGAAGATTCCGAAGGAGGAAGCCGACCTGGCGATCGCCACCCCCGTCGAGGTCGCCAAGGCGCCGGAGGAGGAGAACATCGCCCCCTATTTCGTCGAAGAGGTGCGCCGCTATCTCGACGCGAAATACGGCGAGGTGACTCTCTACGAGGAAGGGCTCGAAGTGCACACGACGCTCGACCCCGCGATGCAGAAAGCCGCCAATCAGGCGGTCTTCGAGGGGCTGCGCGAGCTCGACAAGCGCCAGGGATTCCGGCCGATCAAGCAGAACGTCCTGAAGGACGGCGGCGACCTGGCGACGTTCACGCACGCATCGTGGAGCAAGGCCCCCGTCATAGGCCGGTTGCGCTTCGGGGTCGTGACCGAGGTCAACAGAAAGACGGCGACGGTCCGGCTGGGCGCCTACACGGCGAGCTTCGGACCGGAGGGGATCGACTGGACCAAGAAGACGATCCCGAACCAGGTAATCAAGGTCGGTGACGTGGCCCCGTTCCTGGTCCTGGGGATCGACGAGGCGAAGAAATCCCTGAAGGTGAAGCTGGACCAGGAACCGCTGGCGGAAGGGGCCGTCCTGGCCCTCGACCCGGGAACCGGCGAGATCAAGGCGCTGGTCGGAGGCTACGATTTCAACCGCAGCCAGTTCGACCGATCGATGCAGTCCTTCCGCCAGGCGGGCTCGGCCTTCAAACCGTTCGTCTACACCACCGCCCTCGACGCCGGGCACACCCTCGCCGAGACGATCTTCGACGAGCCGACGGTCTTCGTCGACCCGGCAACGGGGGATGAATATCAGCCCGACAACTACTACCGCAAGTACTACGGCGTGACGACCCTGCGCGAGGCCATGGAGGAATCGCGCAACATCGTGGCTGTCAAGCTGCTGAATCAGATCGGCTATTCGAAGACGATTGAGACGGCGCGCAAGATGGGGATCACGAGCCCCTTGCGCCCCTACCCCTCGATGGCCCTCGGCACGATGGAGGTGTCCCTCATCGACCTGACCACCGCCTATTCGATCTTCCCGAACCAGGGGGTGCGCGTCGAGCCGCACTTCATCCGCTACGTGGCCGACCGCGACGGCAAGATGCGCGAGGAGTCGAAGCCCAAGGTGATCGAAGTGCTGCGCGCCGACATCGCCTACCTGATGACCTACCTGCTCGAAGGAGTCACCGAGAGCGGCACCGGCGCCCAGGCGGCGCGCGATCTGCACCGGCCCGTCGCCGGCAAGACGGGCACCACCGACGATCTGGCCGACGCCTGGTTCGTCGGCTTCAGCCCGTCGCTCGTGGCCGGAGTCTGGGTCGGGTTCGATCAGAAGAAGTCGCTGGGCGAAGGGGAGACCGGGGCGCGGGCCGCCCTGCCGATCTGGATCGACTTCATGAAGGGGGCCCTCCAGGGGAAGCCGGCGGAGACGTTCGCGAAGCCGGCCAACGTCGTGTACGTCCCGATCGACCGGAGCACGGGGCTGCGCGCCAGCGTCGAGTCGTCCTGCCCCGCGACGTTTCTCGAGGCCTTCGTCGAGGGGACGGAGCCCGCCAAGGCCTGCTCGGAGGTCGAGCACTTCCGCGTCTCCCTCCCCTACTTCCTGCAGCGCTTCGACATCACGTCCAACCTCGAGCTGGGCCTCGACGGAAGCACGCTGGTGCAGCTGGCGAGCGAGGGTCAGGGAGAGGTCGAGGTCCTGCCGGGCGGCAAGGAGATCATGGTGCACTACGACGGGAAAGACCTGCAGGTCCGCCTCGACATCGCCCGCTCTGAGCGCCGGGAGGCGATGAACAACCTGGACCAGAACGGCGGCGCCGACCCGAAGGGCACTCCACCCCCACCCGATGGCGCCGCCACGCACTTCGGCGTGGACGGTCGTCCCGCCGTGGTCGTTCCAATCCGGTACGATTAGCCCGGATTTCTCACCGTAAAGGCGGGAGCCTCCCGCCACTTCGGCCCGTACAAGTCTTCAGGGTGATCGCGCTCGGCGTGATCCCGCCCGACACGATTGCGACGGCGCATTCGGCCCATTCCGCGCTGCCGCGCGTGCCGCCCATTCGGCGCGCGCATCTGTCTCCGGTTGCTCCAAAAAATCTCTCACTTTTCGCTTGCAATATGAATTGTATGCGCTATATTTACACCATGCGTTCCGCCGCCGCTCTGCGCGCATCGCATCCTACTTTCTACTCGCCCGCCGATCGTCGACACGTCGATCGCGCAGACCTCCTAAGCGCCGATAGCCCACGGGCCGATCTCTTGTGCGCCCAACCGGCGAGAGTTACAGCCCCGAATCGCTTCGTCTGCAGGGAGGATGCCCCGATCTATCACGCCCAGGCCGGTAACGACCCGGCCGCTGACATCCCGGCGGCGCCAGCCTCGAGCGCTTACCCGGTCGAGACATCGTTTCGCCAAGCAGACGGCCTCGCTTTGTCCCTGCGGGCCGGGCTCGACCGCATCGCGATTCCCCTGGCCCGTGCGGCGGCCGCATTCGTGCAAAGGCAGGCCTGGTCCGATTTCGGGTTCGCCCGAGTGGAGGATCACGCCCGTGAGCGATTCGGACGCTCCGGCCGGTGGGTGAAGGACTGCGCTTCGCTGGGCCGTGCGCTCGGGTCTCTCCCGCTTCTGGCCGACGCCCTGACCGGAGACGACGGCGGCCGACCCATCGGTCGCGTGGCGGCCCTTCTCGTCGCCCGGGTCGCGTCCGCCGATTCCCTGGCCGCCTGGGTGGCCCTGGCGCGGCGCGTCCCGATCCGGGCGCTGCGCGATGCGGTCCGGGCGTCGCGCGCCGCCGGGTCCGACTCGCCGGCCGACGGCGAGGCTCGCGCCGGCGACGACACGCAGCGGACCGCGGACACCGAAGGCCCGCCCGATGACGGCCTCGACGATCTCTCCGACCGCGCCCTCGTCCGCATCCTCGTCCCGGCGCCGCTCCTGGCGGCCTTCGACGAAGTCGTCGACCTGTACCGCTGCGTCGAGGGGCGCGAAGCCACGGTGACCTCGT